>JAAENP010000384.1 GCA_024224155.1 bacterium | reverse complement strand
GACCGCGAGGGCGCGGGCGGCGGCGTCAGTGCCGGGAGAGCCAGGGCGCTGCTCGCCTGTGGCGCTGGGGTCGTCGAGCGGGATGGCGGCCGGATCGAAGAGCACGAGCTCAGCGTCGGCAAAGTGGATTCCGTGCTTGCGCAGATTCGCCGCCGCCTTACTCGGGTCCCACACGGCTCCCATGCAGACAATATACATACGTATGAGGCTGCTGGTCAAGGACCCCACGGTAGTCCCGCGTCAGTGTCCCGTGTGAAGTCAAGGGGGAAGCGAGTAGGCGCACGACTTCCTTCGGGTCTGGTCCCGTCTCGATCGAGAATGCGGTCCTTTCGCGGAACGAGGAGACCCCGCCAGCGCGCTTCCGGCCGATCCTTGCGATTCTGGTTGGCCTTCCTCTCGGGAAGGGCCAGGTGTCCCTTGTTCTGGTTTCGGGAAGCGGCGAGGGGCCTACACTGACACTCTGGTTTTGCTCCGAGATCGAAGCTCCGAAGGGTAGTTCAGGCTCTCCCTCCCCGTTCCACGTCCAGATCTTCCAGCTGGGTCATGCCGCGCCGAGGCGCAGCGTAGTGGTCTGCGGTGTGTTGGTCTTGCCGAGCATCGTATGGTCGCTGATCACGCAGCATCGCGAAGATCACCCGCACCAGCTTGTCGGCTACGGCCATCAGGGCCCGCGGCTTCGCGCCGCGGCCAGGTGAGTTCTCGAGCCGGCGCTCGTAGAGTTCGCGAAACGGACCGTCGTACTTGATGACATTGAGCGCGGCGTAGTAGAGCCAGACTCGCAGAAGTCCGTGGCCGTGGCGAGAGATCCTCGGCACCTTGTGGGTCGACTCGCCGCTCGTGAAGAGTCGGAGATCCAGACCGGCGAGCTTGACCCATTGCTTGCCGTAGCGGAAGTCCTCGGGCCGGCCGAGGCAAGCCAACAGACCCACCGACAGCTTCCGACCGATCCCGGGGATGGTGCGCATCAGCTGATAGTCAAGACGAGGCTCGAGCAGCTCTTCGGCCCTCTCGAACCACCGCTCTTGGACCTCGAGGGCGTGGCGAAACTCCCCCGCCTGGGCCTGGATCTCCAGCGCCAGACGGCCGGTCGGATCCGCCACGCCGATGCTCGTCTTCGCCAGCGTGTAGAGATCCTCGAAGTACTTCCGGCCCATCGGGCCACGCCGTCCTCTCCAGCGGTGCACGAAGCGTTGCGGCCCCAGGGCCTTGATCTTGCCGGGAGTGGGATTCTTCTCCAGGAAGCTCAGCGCCGTCTCGCACGACAGGTCCACGAAGCGCTCGTTGAGCTCCGGAAAGGCCACCGCCAGGGAGGCGCGCAACTGGTTGCGGATCTGGTCGCTGCGCTTACGGCTGTCCTCGTAGTGGCGCATCATCCGATAGGCAGCCGCCTGTTCAGAATCCCGCTTCACGGGCGTGAAGTACTTGCCCTGGCGCAACAGATCCCAGATGCAGAAGGCGTCCTTGCGATCCGTCTTGCTGGGGTTGTCGCCGTGGGTCTCGCGGTTGTGCTTCACCGCTTTCGCGTGCACCAGAACCACGCGGTAGCCAAGAGCCTGCAGCTGCTCGTAGAGCGCCTTCCAGTAGGCGCCCGAGGGCTCCATGCCGATGACGATGTCGTCGGCCTGGCAGGCGCTCTGCGCCTGCTGAATCGCCTCGTCGAGCTGACGTAGGCCCTGCCGGTGGTTGCGAAATCGCAGACGACGGCGCGGACCCTGCGCCGACGAGGCCAGGTAGGCCTCATGCCCTGATCCGGAACAAGATCCGCGAGCGTGGCTG
>JAAENP010000383.1 GCA_024224155.1 bacterium | reverse complement strand
TCCTCGAGTTCGACTGGGGCAAGGAGCTCGACATCGTCCGGATGCAGGTCAGCGAGAAGATGGACCAGATCAAGGGCGATCTGCCTACGGCGATCGGCGAGATCGTCATCTTTTCGTTCAACACCAACGACATCCCCGTAGTCCAGGCCCGAGTATCCGCCAAGGGCGTCGACCTGTCGGAGTCGTATGACCTGATCGAGGCCCGAGTTCTCAATCGGTTGCGTCGGGTGCCGGGGGTGGCCCGGGTCGATCTGGACGGCGTCGAGCCGCGGGAGATCTCGATCGATCTGGTTCTGACCCGCATCCGTGAGCACAACGTCGATGTCGGTGCCTTGATCGGGCAGCTTCAGGGCGCGTCCTCCAACATGGTGCTCGGCCAGGTGGATCAGGGCGGCTTGCGCTTCACGGCGCGCTCGGTCGGGCAGTTCACCTCGGTCGAGGAGGTCAGTGATCTGGTGATCAACCAGCAGGGACTCCGGCTTCGGGACATTGCCGAGGTCACCTACGAGGAGCCTCCGATCCCGCACGGCCGCTTTCTCGATCAGCAGTTCGCCGTCGCGCTGCAGGTCTACAAGGAATCGACCGCCAACACCGTGGACGTAGTTCGTAGCACAATGGCTGTGATTCGGGACGACATCAACAACGATCCTCTGCTCGAGGGGGTCAATCTCTTCGTCTGGGAAGACCAGGGCCAGGAGATCATCGGCGGCCTCAAGGGGCTGCTCACCGCGGGCGTGATCGGGGCGGTGCTGGCGATTCTCAGTCTCTACTTCTTCTTGCGGCGGTTCGATTCGACCCTGATCGTTTCATTGTCGATTCCCTTCTCGATCCTGGCGGCTTGCGGCATCCTGTTTTTCATGGGCAAGACGCTCAATGTCTTGTCGATGATGGGACTGATGCTGGCAGTAGGGATGCTGGTCGACAACGCCGTCGTCGTCTTGGAGTCCATCGACCGGCTCCATCGCACCGAAGCGGACCGGAAGAGATCGGCGCTCGTCGGGGCCCGTTCGGTGGTGACCGCGGTATCGGCCTCGACCCTGACGACCCTAATTGTCTTTCTGCCTTTGATCATCGGCGCCAGCACCCAACTGACCACATGGCTCAAGGAGATCGGCATTGCCATCACCATCGCCCTGGCATGCTCGCTGTTCTCGTCGTTGACCTTGATTCCCTTGATGTCCGCGCATTTCCTGGGGAAGCGCAAGGCCAAGGAGATCCAGTCGATCGCTTGGCTGGAAGAGAAGTACGCCGGCACCCTACGGTGGACTCTGGTTCATCGCTGGAAGACGGCGGGGATCCTGGTTCTTTTTCTCGCGGTGGGCCTGGTGCCCTTCTTCACCGGCATGGTCGAGTCCGCCACGTTCTCGGGCATCGTCAACGAGCGCATCGTGCTGCGCTACGAGTTCGCCGACCACACCTACAAGTCGGAGGCCCGAAACGCGGTGCGCAAGCTCGAACCGTTCCTGTGGGAGCACCGCAAGGAGTTCGAGGTCGAGTCGCTGTACAGCTTCTACATGGAGAACCGGGCCGAGACCACGATGGTGCTGAGCCGGAAGAACATGACCGACGAGGAGGTCCGCGAGCTCCAGAGCTCGATTCGAGATCAGCTCCCCGAGATCGCCGGCGTCAAGCTCATGTTCGACGACGATGCCGACACCGGTGGCTCCAACACCTTTTTCGCGGTCAAGTTTTTCGGCCAGGACAGCTCGGTGCTCGAGGACTACGCCAACGAGGCCGCGCGCCGGATCGAGACCCTAGCGGGCATCCAGGATCTGCGCACCTCCTTCCGGGACTCCCAGCAGGAGGTCCGAGTGAAGATCGATCGGGAAAAGGCGGCTCGAAACGGCCTCGACGCCCAGGACATGGCGGACATTTTCTCGTTCACCCTCGGAGCCATGCGTCTGCCGCGGTTCAACGCCGGCGAGCGCGAGGTCGATACCTGGTTGGCGCTCCGGATCGAGGATCGGGAGAACCTGGCCGATCTCAAGCAGCTTCAGATCGGCGGCGGACCGGACCGGGCTCCGGTCATGCTCGCTGACGTCGCGATCTTCGAGATCGTACCGCGCGCTCGAACGATCGAGCGCGAGAACCGAAAAGTCCGAGTCGCCGTTCGAGGCACCTACGAGGGCGAAGAGTGGAAGGACACCCAGGAGGAGATTGCCGGCCTGATGGACGCGTTCGACCTGCCACCGGGCTACTCCTGGGGCTGGAACGATCGCATCATCGAGCAACAGGACCAGAACGCCCAGATGGGAGTGAATTTCTTGCTCGCGCTGGCCCTGGTCTACCTGGTGATGGCTTCGCTGTTCGAGTCGCTGGCCCAGCCCTTCGCGATTCTGTTTTCGATTCCCTTTGCGGTCCCGGGGATCGCCTGGATGCTGGCGGTCACTGGCACCAGTTTCAATCTCATGGGCCAGATCGGTTGTCTGATTCTGATGGGCATCGTGGTCAACAACGGCATCGTGCTACTGGACCATGTCAACCAGCTCCGCCAGGGCGGTCTGGCGCGGGACGAGGCGATCGTTCTGGCCGGACGCGAGCGGCTGCGACCGATTCTGATGACCGCGGCGACGACCATTATCGGACTGGTGCCGCTCGCGGTGCGCGGGCCGGCCACCAGCGGCCTGTTCTACTATCCGCTCGCCCGGACCGTTATGGGCGGTCTTTTGTCTTCGGTGGTATTGACGCTCCTGGTCTTGCCCTACGCCAACATTCTGATGGAAGCCCTGGCGGAGTGGCTGGGCCGGATCTGGAGAAGCTCGGCGGGACCGGTGCCCTCGACTTCGCAGGCCGCCACGCCAGCCGAGGGCGAGACGGCTCCGGCCTAGCCCGGTCTCGCCAGCGTCCGAAGGCCGCAACTCGAGACGTGCCCGTGCCCGGGGTCGTCTATCATGGCGTGCCATGGTCGTTGATGCCGCCCACGAGCGCCACCTGATCGGCGAGATCTCGGTCGGTGCCATCGAGCACAACCTGAGCTATCTTCGCGGGCTGGTTTCCGAAGGTTGTGAGATCTGGCCGGTGGTCAAGGCCAATGCCTACGGGCTCGGTCTGGAGCAGCTCTGGCCGGTCTTGGGCGCCGGCTCGGACGGCCTCTGCGTCTCCAACTTCCGCGAAGCGCTCGAGCTCAGAGCTTGGGGCTACAGGGGGCCGCTGCTGATTCTGTTTCCGGTCGCCGCGATCTCTCCGGCCGACAAACCGGTGGAGGTTCTGTCGCGACTCATTCGGGAACGAGTCGAGCTCACCGTGGCCTCGGAGGACGAGATCTCGCGGGCGGAGCGGGCGTCGGAGGCATCCGCGGGAACGGCGCTCGTTCACCTCAAGATCGACACCGGCATGCACCGGGGAGGAGCCCCGCTGGGTGAGGCGAGTGACCTCCTCGAGCGCATCCGATCTCTGGATAGGCTGCGGCTGGCCGGGGTCTATACGCATTTCGCGACCGCCGAGGATCCGAATCCGGAGTTCGCGCGCCTCCAGCTGGAGCGCTTCTCGCGCTGGGTTGCATCGGCGGGGTTGGGGGCTGAGGTGGCTCTTCACGCCGCGAACTCGGCGGCCGCGCTGGAGCTGGGCTCGAGCCATCTCGACCGGATCCGCCCGGGCCTGGCGGTCTATGGATGCCAGCCCGCCGAGCACCTGGGCGAGCGCCACGATCTGCGTCCGGCGCTGGCGCTCAAGAGCCATCTCATGCAGATCAAGTCGGTGGAGAAGGGCGAGGGCTGCGGCTACGGCATGACCTACCGCTTCGAGCGTCGGGGCCGGATCGGCCTGGTGCCGATCGGTTATGCCGACGGGTACCTGCGATCGCTGGGGAACAGGGCGACCATGCGCGTGCGAGGCGTCGAAGTTCCGGTCCGAGGCACGGTCGCCATGGACCAGACCATCGTGGATCTCACCGACCTCCCGGAGGCAAGCGTCGACGACGAAGTCGAGATCATTGCCGCGAACGCCGAGGCCGGCAATTCGGTCGAGCACCTCGCGCGGCTGGCGGGGACGATTCCATACGAGATCCTGACCCGGCTGGGATCCAGAATCGAGCGGCGGTTGGTGCCTTAGCGGGCCGCCGGGGCGTCGGTATACTCGTCGCGCGAATGTCCGAGAGCAGGCAACCCTCAGCGTCACTGCCCCGGGATCTGCTCCTGGAACTGCACGGCTTTCTGAGTCTCGAAGCGCCTTTCCTGATTCGAGATCTGCCGCCCCGGGTGCACAGCGAGTCGGAGCTCGAGGAAGCCCTTCTTGCCAGGATCGAAGCGCGCTATCAGACCGGTCCGGACTTCACCGAGGCCCGCTTGTACCCGATGGTCAGCCACCGGCGGGCGGTGGCCAGGAACAAGCAGGCCCTGGAGGTTTTGGTGCGGGGCTTCTTCGCGCGCCGGAGGATTCGAGCGTCGATCTCCTCCGAAGAGAAGCGGGAGATGCTCAGAGCGATGCTGCTCACGAGAGCCACGGACGACTTTCTGAAGCAGGCCTTCGACCGGAAAGAGATCGCCTGGAAGGAGTTTCCGTCGCCCCAGAAGGGCTTCCGGGCGACCGGACAGGAAGCGATCGTTGGCGCCGCTTTGAAATTACGACGACCGCCCGAGTACGGTCGAGGCGGTTCATACCGGGGTGACTACATCAGTCCTTTGATCCGGGACCTGGGCGCGCGCATGATGTTCAACCCGGAGCCCTTGCATCCGATTCTCGTCCAGTATGGCAAGCGCGGGACTCCGGTGGGTGGCAGGGATCTCCACGTGGGTGACTTCGACGAGGGGGTGCTGCCTCCGGCGGCGCCGCTGGCGATCGCGGTGCAGACCCTGGTGGGAATCGCCCACGCGATCAAAGCGCGCGGCGAGGATCGGGTTTGCGTCGGTTTTATCGGCGACGGCGGCGCGAGTCTGGGCGAGTGGCACGAGGCGGTCAACTTCGCCGCCGTGCGCAGGCTGGGGATGGTTTTCGTGGTCGAGAACAACCAGTGGGCTCTGGGGACTCATGTCAGTGAGCAGAGCGCCGCCGATCGATTCGCGCTGCGCGCGGCCGGCTACGGCATTCCAGGCGTCACGCTCTACGGCAACGATCCCGAGGAGGTGGCGGCCGGCGTCGGCTGGGCGGTCGAGCGCGCTCGCTCGGGCGACGGTCCGACGCTGGTCGAGCTGGTGTCGTATCGCAGGAGCGGGCACGCCCACCACGACGATGATCGCTTCCACGGCATTGAAGAGGCCAAGGTGGGAGGGTACGAGTACGCCGAGGAGCGCGTCGCCTGGGAGAAACACGACCCCATCGAGACCTATACCTCGGGCCTGCTTGCGGAAGGTGTGCTGACGGAGGGCGAGCTGGAGGCCATGCGGCGCGAGATCACGGCCCAACTCGGGGACGCCGCCGAGCAGGCTGCCGCCGCCGAATGGCCTCGCCCCGAGGACTACCGGAATCGAACCTACGCACCGCGGAGCCTGCCGATTCCGAAGCCGAGCGAACCGGCCGCGACCAAGAGGATGGCGTATGACGAGGCCGTTCGCCAGGCCCTGATCGAGATGATGGAAGAGGACGACGGCGTCTGCGTTCTTGGAGAGGACGTCGGCGGGCGCTACGGCGGTGCCTTCGGTGTCACTCGAGGTCTGGCCAAGCGCTTCGGCAGGGATCGCTGCGTCAACACACCTCTGGCCGAGTCGGCGATCGTCGGGTGCGGGGTCGGCGCCGCGCTGGCCGGAATGCGGCCGGTTGTGGAGATGCAGTTCGCCGACTTCCTGGCGCCGGGCTTCAACTCTCTGGTCAACAACGCCGCCAAGCTCTACTGGCGCTGGGGCCGGCCCGTGCCGCTGGTCCTGCGACTGCCTTACGGCGGAGCGACCGGGACCATGAACATGCTGCTCGGCGGCGGGCCGTTTCACAGCCAGTGCCCGGAAATGTGGTTCGTGCGCACGCCCGGTTGGAAGATCGTGGCCCCCTCAACCCCCAGTGACGCCAAAGGGCTGATGATTGCGGCCATTCGAGACGAGAACCCGGTGATCTTCCTCGAAGCCAAGGGGCTCTACGGCTTCTTCCGCACCGATCTGCGGGAGGATGTGCCGCTGGGCAGTGAGCACGAAGTCCTGATCGGCACGGCCGCCGTGCGCAGAAGCGGAAGCGACCTCACCATACTCACTTACGGTGCCATGGTCTGGACGTCTCTGGCCGCGGCAGCGGAGCTCGCCGACGAAGGTTGCGACGTGGAGGTGGTGGATCTGAGAACGCTATCGCCGCTCGACGTCGAGACGGTACGCTCCTCGGTTCGAAAGACCCACCGGGCGCTGGTGGTTCACGAGGATACGCGCCGCGGA
>JAAENP010000382.1 GCA_024224155.1 bacterium | reverse complement strand
GGAGGCCATGAACATAGCCGGGCCGAAGGAGACCATCGGTTCGGCCTGTGCTCGGCCAGAGATGCCTGCGAAGGTGAAAACCGCCCTCCGGACGTTGCTGCTCAGCACTTCCGATGTGCCCGGCACTGAGGGCCGGAAGACGTCTCTGCGTTACGACGGCCATGGCAACAACCTCCTCTTCGGCGGGCCGAGCTTCTTCGCCACGCCGAACTTCGCGGACACATACAACCCTCTCATCAAGCTCCTCCACGATGGCCCATGTGAGGACAGCCACCTTGCCGCTGGCCGTGCTTCTCAGCCCGCCGATGCGGACCCGCCGCTTCTTGACGCCACTGCCAGTGCTCCTCAGCCCGCTGAGCTCCGCGGCTTCTTGGCCTCCGCGGAGCCACGCATGCCACCTCTGCGGCGCATGCATGAGATTGTTGCCGCAGACCCTCCGGC
The DNA here is from genome assembly GCA_024224155.1 of bacterium. Classification (NCBI taxonomy): domain Bacteria; species bacterium. The sequence goes on along the minus strand of JAAENP010000382.1, from coordinate 940 downwards.
ACCGGCGAAGTTCTTCTTACTCATGAGCGAGCTACACTACCGCTACATCATCGGCGTGGAGCGACTCCACATCGGCCGAGTGACGCTCGCGAAACCACTTCGACCTGTGCACGACGAGGTGGCCGCATCCCTGCAGCCTTGCGTGACGCCTGGCACTACCGACGTTCAGGCGCCGCTTGAAGCACAAGGCCGTGGCTTTACACACGGCCATGGCAAGGGCCACAGCATCGTCGGACCCACCATGGCGTGGCTCCGACGGGCCGTGGCCGAGGGCCTCACGCCGGCGGTCTGCCGCATCAGGCGTACCTTGCTCGAAACCGCGGTTACGGTGCAATATGACGCAGCCAGGCTGAGCGGCTGCCAATTGGGCATCGATCTGCGTCTCGAGCCGTTCAGCGCCCGACAGCAGCGCCAGAGCCGCATGGACGGCGGCGAGGAGGAGGATGGCACTCTCCGTGAGTGCGTCGACGTTGCACCACCCGTGGAACCACTTCACGTCGACCGAGAGCGATCTTTGGCAGCTGCCTCATCGCGACAGCCACTCACTGGCACCGCGGCGTACCGTGATCTGCCGCTCACCGGTGCCTTTCAGTCCATCTTTCCAGCTTATCGACAGAGATCCAGCTTCGGCCTTCTCGCCGCTTGGCAGAGCCAGCCCACTTTGGACATCATCGCCGGTGCTGCTGACACAGCGAGCTCCAAAACCTGCCTGCCGCGGCGCCTCAAGGATCTCTTCACTCTGGATGAGCACGGACAGATCGTGGAAATCCTCAAGGCCGACGGTACGGTCAGCTCCGAGACGGATCGCGAAGCCGATGCCAAGCAGTGGGCAGCTCACTTCGCAGACGACGTGTTCAACAACCATTGTGTCAATCACGAGCACGACTGCACCGAGACCTGCATCAAGTATGCCAAGAAGAGGCTCGAGGCCAAGCAGTCT
>JAAENP010000381.1 GCA_024224155.1 bacterium | reverse complement strand
GAGCCGTTTGAGGCGGTGCGAGGATCCGGCGCGGCGACTGGAGGGGGAGACGAGGACAAGCGATTTGCCCGCACCGCAGCGGGAGAGAAAGGGGGGGTTCGAAAGATCTCCCGCTGTTACGAGCGGTCTGCCCCCCTTTCTCGAGCGCGAGGAGACGCGCGAATCGCCCGAGACGACCTTTCCAGGAGCCCGCTGGATCGCATGAGCCGAAAGGCTCTAGCGCCGGCAAGGCCGAGACCGGCGTCCAGCCTCGATGCAGCCTCAGGCGAATCGCTTGGCGACCGCCGTTCATATGCGCCGACGGCCGACAGGACGGTCGAGAGCGGCGCTCGGACCTACAGCTCGCGGCTGCGGGCGGCGTCGCGCTCGCCGATGCGGGCGCTGACTTCGCCGACGGGAAGCGCGCCGAGATCGTCACCGGTGCGCAGGCGCAGAGCCACGGTCTCCGACTCCGCCTCGCGAGCACCGACCACCAGCATGTACGGGATCTTCTGGAGCTGGGCTTCGCGGATCTTGTAGCCCAGCTTTTCGCTGCGGTCGTCGAGCTGCACCCGGACTCCAGACTCCCCTAGCCGGTCGCGGACCTGAGCGGCATACTCGTGCACCTTGTCCGATACCGGCAGCACGACCGCCTGAATCGGCGCCAGCCAGACCGGGAAAGCACCCGCCGTGTGCTCGATCAGGATTCCCAGAAAGCGTTCGACCGAGCCCAGCATGGCGCGATGGATCATCACCGGCCGATGCTCGCCGCCGTCCTCGCCGATGTACGACATCGCGAAACGCTCCGGCAGGTGGTAGTCGAGCTGCACGGTACCCAGCTGCCAGGAGCGACCGATGGCGTCCTTGATCTGGAAGTCGATCTTGGGCCCGTAGAAGGCGCCGTCGCCTTCGTTGACGACGTACTCGATGCCGGCACCCTCGAGCGCCGACGCCAGGTCCTTCTCGGCCCGATCCCAGAGCTCGTCGGACCCCAGACGCTTCTCTGGCCGGGTCGAGAGCTCGATCAGAAGCTCCTCGAACCCGAAGGTCACGTAGATGTCGCGGATGATCGAGACCGCCCGCAGAACCTCGGCCTCGACCTGCTCGGGCGTGCAGAAGACGTGGGCGTCGTCCTGGGCAAAGGATCGAACACGGGTCAGACCCGAGGTTTGGCCGCTCCGCTCGTAGCGGTGCAACCGCCCGAAGTCCGCGTACCGGATGGGCAGGTCCCGATACGAGCGCAGCGTATTGGCATAGATGAGGCAATGCGTCGGGCAGTTCATCGGCTTGACCGCGTACTGACGCTCATCGGCCTCGGCGAAATACATCGCGTCGCGATAGTTGTCGTAGTGACCCGAGATGTGCCAGAGGTCTACGTCGAGTATTTGCGGGGTTACTACCTCGTGGTAGCCGTTGTCGCGATTGCGCTCGCGAACGTAATCGATCAGTGCGTTGTAGATAAACGCGCCCTTGGGATGAAAGAACGGGCTGGCCGGCGCATGTTCGTTGAAGCTGAAGAGATCCAGCTCCGACCCGAGCCGTCGATGGTCCCGAAGCTTGGCCTGCTCGATCCTCTCGAGGTACTCGTCAAGCTCCTTCTGACTACCGAAAGCGGTGCCGTAGATCCGCTGCAACATCTCGCCCGATTCGTCTCCTCGGAAGTACGCTCCGGAGGTTTCGAGCAGCTTGATCGCCTTGACCTGACCGGCACGCTGCGCGTGGGGGCCACGGCAAAGATCCGCGAAGCGGCCATGCCGGTAGACCGTGATCGTCTCGCCCTCGGGGATGTCCTGGAGCCGCTCGATCTTGAGGTTCTCGCCCATGCCGGCAAAGAGCTCGGCGGCCTCCTCGCGGCTGACTTCGACGCGCTCGAAAGCGCTGTCCTCGGCGAGGATCTCGCGCATCTTCCGTTCGATCCTCTCGAGGTCCTCGGGCGAGAACGCGCGTGGGAAGCGGAAATCGTACTGGAACTTCTCGGAATGGTCCTGGCGCCCGGCGTCGATCTCGACCTCGGGCCAGAGTCGCTTCACCGCATCGGCCAGCACGTGCTCTGCGCTGTGACGAAGGCAGTCGCCCGATTCCGGGCTCTTGGTGGTGAACAGCCGGAACGCGCCGCTGTTCTGGAGCGGGATCCGCAAGTCGACGGCGGCACCGTCGAGCTCGGCGCCCACAGCATCGCGCGCCAGCCGTGGGCCGATCGACTCGGCGACCTCTAGCGGTGTCGTGCCCTTGATCACTTCACGCACCGATCCGTCCGGCAGGGTGAGCTCGATCGATTCTGATCCGGACATGGTCTTCTTGGACTGCTAGGAGGGTGGTAGGCGCTAGCGGACTCGAACCGCTGACCTCTACCGTGTGAAGGTAGCGCTCTAACCAGCTGAGCTAAGCGCCTAGTCGTCCTGGGAGCAGAAAGCCGTTCACGTTCGAATCTGGTACCTGTTCCCGAGTTTCTTGAAAGTGGTAGGCCCGAGCGGACTCGAACCGCTGACCTCTACGATGTCAACGTAGCGCTCTAACCAAGCTGAGCTACGGGCCTTCAAATCATTTCACGTTGCTGAGAACTACCTTCCGGAGAAGGGGCGGGAATCGTAACAAAGGGTCTGAAGCCTGTCAACGCGGCGCCGCCCTAAAAATTGCCGAAATTTCCCATGGGCGAATCGATCAATCATCCCAGTGTAGGGATAAGATGTCCTAAGTGGATCTCTTAGCCCAAACATCCGGTCGT
>JAAENP010000380.1 GCA_024224155.1 bacterium | reverse complement strand
CCGGGTTGGCGAGGGGGGGGTCATAGCGCCTGCGCGTGTGGGGGGCTCGTGCTCGTCGTGGAGGTTCAGCCAATCGGACCAGTCCGCTTCTGCCGCCGCCATCTGCCGGTAGGTCTCTGCCCACGAGAGCCTGGCTTCACGCCGGGCATGGATCAAGAGCCCTTCGTCCCGCTCCTCGAGCACGACCTCGTCTTGAAGACCGTACTTGTCGACCAGCGTCTCCGGGATCCGGACTCCCAGGGCGTCGCCCATCTTGACCAGCTGTGTTTCCTTGATCATGTCGACATCTCCTTGCCAGGGACTCCCCCGATCGATGAATGGACTCTAGCAGAATCGCTACGGAAAGGCCGTCTCGAGGGCGACGTTCACTGCGGCACTGCGGTCTCGGCCGGTTCTTCGGCCTCCGCGGACCGAGGGCCGGCGCGGATCGGCAGCGACGTGGCCTCGGACGTCCGTCGCCCACCGCCCCGTCGGCCGCGAGTGGTTGGGAGAGCCGATCTGCCGCTCGGAATGGGCGGCATCTGAGCCTCGATCGCATTTCTTCTCCGGCCGACAAAGCCTGAATGAGCCTCATTCGCACTTTTTCCTCGGCCGACAAACCCTGATCGAGTCTCATTCGCGCTTCTTCTTCGGCCGACAAAAGTCGTCTGAGGCTCAATCGCCCTCCATCATCGGCTGACAAAGTCGGATCGAGGCTCGATCGG
>JAAENP010000379.1 GCA_024224155.1 bacterium | reverse complement strand
CAGCAACCCGAAGAGCTCCGAGCCGGGGCCATCCCCGGCCGCCTCGTCCGCCTCGTGCACCGCTGCCTGGCGAAGGCGCCGGAGCAGAGGCCCGAGAGCTTCGACAAGATCGTCGAAGCGCTCGAGGAAGTTCTTCGAGACCCCCGTCTGGCTCCGCCCTCGGCCGAGACCGTTCCAATCAAGACCTATCCCGCAGGTCTACCGCGCTCCTACCGGCCCGCGCCCGCCCAGCTTGACTCCGCGCTGCCGCTTCGGCCGAAACAAGGCTCAAGACTCGGCGACGTCGCCATCCGTTCTTCGAGGCCGGTACTGCGCGACTCTTCGAATCGCATCCAGGTCGCCCGGCGCCCGCGACGCGCGGGCAGGGTCTTGCTCTCTCTGGCTCTGGTTTTCGGCATCCCACCGTCGTACCTTTACTTCGGCGGCCCTCTTCCAGACTCGGTTTCGTCTGAGTTGACTCAGCTCCGGGATCGGCTCCCCGAAGGGATTCAAGCCTGGCTCGAGCTCTTCAACCAACCGGGGCCGGCTCCGGGGCCGGTCGGAGTTGGCACCGCGAATCCCGAGCCTCGAGTGTCCGCGGAGTCCGCCGGCGTGCCGCCGCCCGCCCAAGTTGAGACGGAGCCCCCGCCAGACCCGGTGACCGCGGCCATCGCGGTGCTGGAATCTCAGAAGTCTCCGGTCGAGTCCGCTCCCGTGGCTTCCCCTCGAACTCGACGTCTCGCCCCTGCCAATACTCCCGCCACGATCTTTCTGCCACCGAGTTGGCACGCCGAGATGACGGTCTCAATCGACGGCGGAGCCTCTCAGCCTCTGGATCGACGCCATACCCGCCGGCTCAGACCCGGCCCTCACAAACTCATCTTCCGGCTCGATACGCCGTCCTACCAGGTGCGCAGGAGCCTCGATCTCGAGCTCGAGCCCGGAGAAACGCGATCCATCGAATCACCCTTGGCGCCCCCGGCCGCCCTCAGAGTCGAGGTCCTGCCGGGCAGCGTCGCCGGTCGCGTCGAGATCGATGGCCGCTCCTTCGACCTTCCCTTGGAAACGCCCCAAGTGCTCGAGCCCGGCAGCCATCGACTCGCTCTCCACGCAAGTCCCGCGGACGCCTTGGGACCGCTCACCAAGACCGTGGACCTGGACTCGGCCACAGTCCACCTGGTCACCTTCGATATGCGGCGCCGGCGGGCGGTACTCGAGTCCCAGGAGACCTTCGAGTGGGGCGGAAACTAGTACGGAACCTCGTCTGCCACGAACAGGGTCAGACCCAGGTCCCAGCACTCTTCGGAGCTCGCGTCCAAATCCGGTAAGCCCTTGAGCTTTACCTTCCAGCGAATCTGGTCGTCGGGCTCGATCGTCGCGTCGACTTTTGACTTTGGCGATCACCGTCCCGGCGAGCCGTCGACGACCTGCCTGGGTGATCGGCGCCGTCCTCCTACGACTCCGAAGCCTGCCCGCTCTCCGTTCGGAACATCTGCCAGGCCTCGAGCGTCAGCTCGGCGAGTTCTCTGACCGCTTGGCGGAGCCGGTCGCGATCGCGGTCCAGGATTCTCACCTGCTCCCGGCGCAGCTGCGTGTCCAGCGGGGCTCCGATCTGGTTCGAGTGACCGCGGCCGAGTTGGATCCCGACATCGTAGGCGACCTCCGCGAGCTCGACCGGCGAGACCAGCGACTCACCAATTTCGACCTCCTTGTAGTTTTCCACCCAGGCGTGAATCCAGAAGCTGCGCCCCTGAAGCCGAATGTAGCCCAAGTGCCCGAAAGGCTCGTAGGCGATTCGCGTCTGCCCCAACAGAACTCGAAAGGGATCTGAGCCCTGGGAGACTCGGATGCACTCGATGTCCTCGAGCTCTCGAACCTCCTTGATCTCCAGCACGTCATCATCCAGGGGCTCGTCCGTGGCGCCGCGCACGCGCACGAGATACTTGATGTCGAGAGCGCTGCCCACTCCCATCCTCAGGTAGCCGGCATCGACGATCTCGAAGAAGTCTCCATCGAGATCGCGATCCTGCTCGAACATGGCCTCGACGTAGGGAGCCATGGCCGCCTCCAGCGCGTCTTTCTCGGACTCCGGCATAGGCTCCATCACCGAGCCGACCCATTCCAGATAGCGCTGGCGATCGTACTTGAAGTCACCGCGCACCCGCCGGGCCACCGTCGGCTCGGGCGCATCGGTACCGGGGTCCTCCAGAGCGTCCCGGTAGCCGCGTAGAAACTCGTTGTAGGTCGCGTCCAGATCGCCACAGTCGTGTCCATGGCAGGCCACCCGCAGCGAGGTGCCGAATCGCAGCAGATCGATCAGCGCAGGTCCCGTCGATGAATCATCGAAGTCGGTGAGCCCCCTACCGAGATCGGTGATCGCGTACTGCTCGATGTGGGCGTCGCCGTGCAGATTGAAGAGCGGGGTGCCCTCGATCAGGTCGCCGTATCGGCGGCATACCTCCTGGCTGAAAGGGATGTTAATGAAGCGGAAGTAACGATGCGGGCTCGCCACGACCCGCTGCAACAGCTCGGGATTCCGCGAGAAGTCGCGCGCGGCGGGATCCACGTAGAGAGGATTCGGGGTCTCTGACAGCTCCGACTTTCCCGAACAGCCCAGACCGAGCCCTACGGCGAGGAAGCCGACGAGGAACAAACCGGTGGCGCGCGTTTTCCGTTCGGATCGCATTCGGTCAAAAGAGTTTACAGCGGCTTGGGCGGCAGACTCCCCTACGTGAGCGGTCCCTGTCATCGGCTCGAGCCGGCGCGCTCGAGCCCGGCGAGGTAACTGCCCCGGTAGCGCGCGGCTATGGCCGTCCAGGTCAAGTCGCGTTCGGCCTTTCGGCGCGACCACTCCCCCATCTCCCGCGCCCGCTCGGCGCCGCCGAGGAGTCGCTGCAGGGCAGCTTTCAGCTGCTCCGGGTTCTGTTCGGCAACCAGGACGCCGTTGACACCATCTTCGACCGCCTGGGGGATCCCCGAGATTTCCGAGGCCAGGACCGGCAAGCCCGAGGCCATGGCTTCGAGAATGACGTTCGGAAGGCCGTCGACGTTGCCCTGGGCATCGTGAACGGCAGGCAGTACGAAGATATCGGCGGCCCGGT
>JAAENP010000378.1 GCA_024224155.1 bacterium | reverse complement strand
CCGGCCCATAGCCGACTTCCTGCGGCAGCTCGAAGACCGGACTTGGAAGGGGCTCTTCGATCTCATGCGCTTCGCCATGCGTCCCCTTCGATGATGCCGCTGCTTCAGTCCCGTGCTCGACCGGGTGACCCGCAGCCAGGGCTTCGAGCGTCTCGACGTAGTGTGTGAATCCCACGTAAGCGGCAACGAATTCGCGACCGGCCGCAACGCTCTCTTCGGCGCGCATGCGCATCTCACGGGCTCTCCGGAACCGCTCTTGGACACCGGCGTCGATTGCTCCCGTGATCTCGGCAGTGAGATCGTCTACCGATCCGGATTCGAGGGCCAGGTCCGCCGCGAGAACGGCTGGCGATACCGGGCTGCCGGCCTCCTTCAGGCCGACATAGCTGACTCCTTCTCCTTCACGGTGCAGGCGCACCAGGGTCTCGAAGAAGAACCGGTCGGCGAGCTCACGCGCGTCGTCTCCGAGCGGCCGCACGGCGAGAACGTGTGCGAACGCCGCCGCGACCTCCACCTCGTGTTCAGGGCCCACCCACTTGAGCACTGGCGTGACGTCTCCTCGAGCAAGGGCCTGGCGGGCAGCGCCGACCACCGGCCCGTCGACGGTGTCGCAGTGGGCGAGCGCGGGTACGGCAGGGGCCAGCGCTGCGACCATGGAAAGACCAACCAGGAATCCTCGCGAGCGAACTGCAGTTCTGTCCTTCATTCATTGCTCCTTTCGAGTTGAGAGTGCAACCGGCTGCATCTCGCAGGCCCGGCACCCTCTTCCGTCTTCCGCTGGACTCAGCCCGCGAGCGCTCGGGGGAACAGGATGTTGTTCTCGAGGTGGATGTGCCGATGGAGCGAGCCTTCCAGCTCGGCGAGGCCGTGCCACAGAGCTCGCCAGGTATTACATGCTTCTGCCGGTACCTCGTAGTCGTTCGTCAGCTCCCGGAGGCGCTTCAACGCAGTACCAGCCGATTCGTGCTCGCTCTCCATGATGGAGACCGGACCCGAGGCCATTGCGCCCTCACCTCTCAGGATCATTGGAAAGAGGATCTGCTCCTCCTTCGGAAAGTGGTCCTGGAGCTCGGCCTTGAGCGCGAGAAAGGTGGAGAGGAGCTCCGGAAGCACCTCGGGCATCTTCTCACCGTGCACCGCGAGGACCTTGCGCGCCATGCCCTCCAGACGCGGGAGCTCAGTATCGAGCGGCCGATGGTAGTGGATCAGTATGTGCTCGATCAGATCTTTGAGATCGGCCTGATCCCAACGCTCCATCTCGGTATCCTCCTCCTCGAGCTCTTGCTGGATCTCCGCCACGATCGCTTCGCTCGCAAGGCCCTTCTGTTCGCAGACCTCCAAGAGCGGCTTGCCGCCCCCGCAACAAAAGTCGATACCGTGGCGGTCGAAGACCCTGGTCGCCTGTGGATGTTCGGTCGCAATCTGGCCCACAGTGCACTCGTCGTTGATCGTCATTCTCTTGACTCCCTTGTAGATTGATTCGTCAGATCTTCGGATTCGAAGGCTCGATCATGCGCATCAGCGCGTTCAGAACGGTCTCCGGATCCTCTTTCCCCTCGCCGGCCGCCCGCCGACGCATGCCCGTCATTCCGATCAGGGCATGGATCGTTCCCATGACCGTCACGCTGAGGATCTCGGGCTCGATATCGTCACGGAAGGTGCCTTCTGCCGCCCCTTCACGAAGAGCGGTGAGCACGTACCGCCTCGACCTCGTGACGACCTCAGCGAGCCACCCCACCGCCTCCTCCGGCACGGCCAGAAAGGCCTGCTCGGAGCTCAGGAGCCAGGCTAGGCCAGGGTCTGAGGCGAGGACATGGACTCTCCGTCTCGCCAATTCGCGGAGACGTTCGGCCGGGGGGAGGGTGTCCTCGGGGAAGGTCGCCTCGATCTTGGCAATGCCGTACCGCACCGCCTCGCTGAGGATCTCCTGCCTGGAAGCGAAGTGGCGAAACAGAGCGCCCGAGGTGATACCCACCTCCGCCGCGATGGTCGTGGTCGTCAGCCTGGCGAGGCCCCGCTGGCCGATGATCCGCAGGACCGCCTGTGCGATCTCCTCGCGTCTCATCGCGCCGGGTTTTCGGATCACCGATTCCATGGATCAGTATTGTAAGTAAGTTCTTACTTGCATGCAAGGACCCTTCTCCGCCCTCCGGGTTCGAATCCCTCTCGCTGCGCCGGCCTTGGTGAGCGGAGGTGGAGCTTCGCCTGGTCTTCGGTGAGTGTGCGCTGAACGTTAGTTACTTGTGCCGTCGGGGGTCTCGGCAGCCCGGAGACGCCCAGTGAGTGCAACCACGGCGGCCGTGAGGGTCTCACGCTTCGGGACTCCTTCGATGCGGTGATCCGGATCCCCACCCACGATCACGGTGGGTACCGAGTCGACCTTCCACCGCCTTGCCAGCTCCCTCCCGCTGCTTCCTGCCAGGCTGTAGAACTCGACCTCCACGTCCTCGCGATCCCGGGCGAACGCCTGGACCCGGTTGTAGGCCTCGCTGCACCCCGAGCACACGGGATGGGTGAACAGGGCGAGGGTGACCTTCCCCTTCAAACCTCAGCTCCCAGGCAGTGGACACACTCCGCGACTCCCCATCGTCCGAAGTTCTCCCGATAGACGGCGGGGGCATCCACGCCCTCAAGGAGGCCTTCGCGCCAGTCGTCCCGGTCAGGCTGCAACCGGACCACCCAACCCTTCGTGTAAGGATGCTGGTTGATCAAGGAGGCGTCAGCCCAGGCCAGCTCGTTGCT
>JAAENP010000377.1 GCA_024224155.1 bacterium | reverse complement strand
CCTCGGTCTTCGACTTGGTGCGCGCGGTCAACAAGGCCATCGAGGCCGGCGAACTCGTCGCCGGCGATCGCGACCGCATCTTGGCCGCGCTGGCCGGCGTCGACGAGGTACTGGGTGTTCTCGATCCGGCCGACTGGCCGGCCGGCGCTTCGGACATGGCGGACTCCGGCGACGCCGGCGGCCTCGGCGACGCCGAGATCGATGCGCTCGTCCAAGAGCGCAACGACGCCCGCGCCGCCAAGAACTTCGCTCGTGCCGACGAAATCCGCGACCAGTTTGCCGCTGAGGGCATCGTTCTCGAAGACACCCCAGACGGCACCCGCTGGAAAAGAACGTAGCGGTCGCCCTCCGCTCGCCCTCGAGCGAAGCGAAGGGTCTCGACCGTCTGGCTAGAGCCAGCTTCTCTGCGGCTGCGCGAACCGATAGCAGGCCGCCGGTGCTCTCCTTTCGCTCGCGCAGAGAGGCTTCGCTCCAGGAGGCACGCGGCGGGCCTTTCAGCCTCGGGGACACGATTCCTTCGTGTCCCCTTCCCGACTGGTTTTCCAAGCCGATCGTCTTCTCCTCCCGCCAGAAACCCCGACCCATCTGCGTCTACTCCTAACGAATGCCCACTCCGCCCGCAAACCCCACCAACTTCGCCAGCGCCGCCGACACTCGCGCCAAAGGCAGAATCGCCGAGTCCGCGGCCGTCCGCTGGCTCGAGCGCGAGGGCTACGAGATTCTCGACACCAACTTCGCCATTCGCGCCGGCGAGATCGACGTCATCGCGATCGAGCCCAACACCGACGGCGACACCCTCTGCTTCATCGAGATCAAGGCCCGTCGCGTAGCCCACTTCGGCCCGGCGATCGGCGCGGTGACGCCACACAAACAGCGTCGGATTGCCCGAGTCGCGGGCGCCTATCTCGGTCGCTCGAAATGGACCGGCCCCTGCCGCTTCGACGTCCTGGGCATGGACCGAGGCGAGGATGGCTGGCGGTTCACCCTTTTGCGCGATGCGTTCGGGGCGGGGTAGCTTCTGCGGAGCTTCTCCGGTGCGCTGTCATTCTGAGCGAAGCGAAGGATCCCGCTGTCCCGTCGGCAGAGGGCCAGTCTCCGCCTTTGAAAACCAGTCGGGAAGGGGACACGAAGGAATGGTGTCCCCGATGGCTTGACACCCCTCCACCCCCCCAATACCATTCTCAGCCCAGGGCGGGAATAGCCCAGTGGCAGAGCACAACCTGGCCAAGGTTGGGGTCGCGGGTTCGAACCCCGTTTCCCGCTCCAGATCTTCCGCCTTGCAGGCGGACACGGCCCTCGGGTTGTCGTATTATGAAGGGGCCGCGACCGCGGCCGCTTCCGTTTCGGGGCGACGTAGCCAAGTGGTAAGGCAAGGGTCTGCAAAACCCTCATTCCCCGGTTCGATTCCGGGCGTCGCCTCCAACTAATTTCAATTACTTCAACAATTTACGCTAGAGTAGTAGTCGGTTCGATCCACTCGCAGCTAGCCCGATAAGGGCGACTGCCATAGAAAGGTCAAGTACAGACCTCCACGGTTCGCTCGACACCTGTTGGCATCGAACGTCCAGTTGCGGTGTAGCTCGAGGTTTGGACTACGGCTTCTTCTCGGTTCTCGGGATCGCTGGTTGACGGGCGCCGCCGGTATCGAAGCGGTGCCGGCTCTTCTCGGTCAAACTGAACCAGACTGCCATCAGGACCTCGGGGGCCATCTCTTCGTTCGATTCGGTGAGGGGGCATAGTCTTCTCGTTGGGCCTCCGGAGCGAGCCTGAGTCCAAGGGCACCAGGGACGGACTCCCCGGAAGAGTGCTCTTGGAAGGGGGGCCCGTTTCGGGGACCAGTCGCCCATGGATGCTTTCCCTCGAATCTGGAAACCAGCGAGATTGTTCCGTCGGATCGTCGAGCGTGCGAGAGCCGTATGTTTTCTCCTGCGAGCTGCGCTCGGTGTGGCGGTGGTCAACATCGACAACGGCTTTGGCGCCGCCTGCGTGGCGCTTCGAATCGTCGGTGCCGAGACCTGAGGCCCCCACGACTCCCGGACAACTTGCCGGCGCTTTGGGGTGACGCTAGCCGGACTCGCGGCGTCAACACTGACGCTTCGCCTGGCTACCGCCGGGCGCCTTTCGAGAGCCCCAGGACGTCAACGAGCCGCCGATCGCACCAAGTACCAGAAGCACGACCACCGTCGTGGTCAGGGGCACCGGTCGCTGACCGGCTTCCAGGAAACGTTGACTGACCCACCATGGGCGATAGGAGGCGAGCACGTGGGAACGTCGGACCGCATCCGGGCCGCTGTCCGTGAAGTCGAGAATCGGGAAGGCGAAGGTTGGTGAAGGAGACGGGGAGAAGCGCGAGGCCCGCTCACCTTCGCGGCTGGATCTGACGATCGCGAGCACTTCACGCGGTCGCTGGACCAGATGGGAGATCTCGGGATCGAAGTATGCCCAGGGGCGTTCGTCGTAGAACGCGGAACGCAGCCCCCTCTCGACGTACAGCCGATGCGGGTCGACGATCAAAGAAGAGAGCTGCACTGCGAAGCTGAGAGCGAGCAACAGGACGGTCCCACGCAGGCCGAGCGACCGCGCACCGGCGGGGACGAACAACCAGAGAACGGCGAAGACGGGAGTCAGGTAGCGTGGTCCCCAGGCCGGATCGCCCGCGAAGATCACAAGACTCCCGATGAACAGCCAGAAGACACCGAGTGAGGCAACCAGCGCCATCGTCGGCCAGGGATCCCTGGCCCACCGCCGACGGACACCGGCCAGAGCTATCAAGATCGCCGGGAAGTACCAGAGGGCGCCCTTGCCAGGACTCACAGCGAGCGAGAGTACTCCGGCGGCCGGATTGCCCGGGAAGGGAGCGACGTACGCTTCCTCGAGCTGCCTACGGACTTCTCGACTCTCGGGGGGGAACTTGTAGCGCTCGTAGCCGACGTGCAGTCCGATACCCAACAGCAGTAGCACCAGCACGACGAGGCGCCGCCGGCTCTGTGCACCTCGCTCCAGCTCGCTGTTGTGCCCGGCGACCAGGACCGCCAGCAGGAGTACGGCGAGCGGCGGCTTACAGTGGAAGGCGATTGCCAGCGAGATGCCTGCCAGCAGGTGCCACGAAAACCACGCACTGCGTCCCGCTCGATACGCCAGCACCACGGTAAGCACCGAGAAGAAGGCCCCCAAGACGTCGTCGAAGGTACTCGTCGAGTAGAACCACGTCGGCGTACAGACCAGACCGAGGGCCGCCCAGCCTATCGACGCGCGAGATGAATGCCCGAGGTGGCGGAACCACTGCGCATACAACACGACCAGCGCGGCGGCCATCAGAGCGCCGGTCAGGACGAAGAAGAAGTGACGGCGCGGCTCACTTCCCGGTCCAAAGAGGTCGGCGATCAGGACCGCCGGAACTCCCAGCAGGCTCTGGGGTAGACGGTAACCCGTGTAGGGGCGCTTACCGCGCCCGGGAAAGACGGCATACCACGAGTCTTGGTTTCTGATCGTTGCGTCGCCGTGATCGACGAGACTGCGCGCCACCTCGTAGCGAGTCTGGCCGTCCACGATGTCGATCCTTCCTGGACCGGAAAGGGCGGCCAGGCTGAAGCAGAGCAGAAACAGGCCAAGAAGCGAGAGCCGCCATGACCATTTGACCTCCATCGCCCTCAACCGATGCCTCGGTCGAGGTTGGCGAAAAGAGAGGAGGATCGGACTGGCAGCGTTCGATTCTCCATAGAGCGTGACCCGTGAGCAGCCATCTCATCGTACCAAGAGATGATCGATTCGGATCGGTCCCCAATGGCTGGCACGGCGTGGAGAAGCCCCAGGCACTCGAAAGCCCCGGCAGCCGGCGCTTCGGTTGCGCCGGGCGGCCACTCCCATACAATCCTGCTTCAATCCGTGCGGAACGAAGATCTCAGAATAGGCGGATCCAATGCGCATCGGCGTCGCCACCCATAACTATCCGCCCCACCCCGGGGGATTGGAGACGCTCGTCCATGGGCTCACTCGCGGTTTCGCCCGCCAGCACGAGGTCGCCGTTGTGAGCACGGCCTGGGAGAACCGGTGGGGCGTCTCGACCGAGGACGGCGCCACAGTACACCGCCTGCCGGCCTGGCACGGAGCCGAAGAACGAGGCGTGCCTTACGCGATGCCGTTGGGGCCCGGTGTGCGTCGAGCTCACGCCGCCCTGCGCGCCTGTGATGTGCTGCACGCTCACGGGTGCTTGTACTCGACGACTCTCTTGGCATTGCTCGCACGGCGTCGGCGGGTGCCTTTGATCATCACCGAGCACGTGGGCTTCGTCCACTACCCATCGAGAACGCTGAACGCCATCCAGCGACTTGCCTGGACTCTGATCGGCGGTCCGGTCGTACGCCGCGCCGCCAAGGTCATCTCCTACAACTCGCGTGTACGCGACGCTCTCGCGGCGCGCTTCGGCGAGCACAAGGTCGCATTCATTCCCAACGGCGTCGACACGGTGACGTTTCATCCCGTGTCTTCTTCCGATCAACAGGCGGCACGCGCCCGCCTGGGACTTCCGACCGAAGGGGTCCTCGCCCTGTTCGTGGGCCGCGCCGCCCAGAAGAAGAACCTGGACACGGTGCTGGGCATGCCCGCCCGGGGCTATCGTCTAGCCGTGTGCGGCGCCGAGCGCAGCCTACCCGCCGAGGTACTCAACCTCGGCGTCTTGCCCCATGACACGATGCCAGAGGTCTTCGCGGCAGCCGACTTCCTGCTCCATGCGGCAACGGGCGAGGGATTTCCGGTGGCTATTCAGGAAGCGATGGCCAGCGGACTGCCGGTGGTGTTGCTCTGGGACCCCGGCTACACCGGCTCGGTCGATCGCGACGCCGTAGTCGCCGTAGATACCTTGGCGGACCTCGAGCACGCCACGACCGAAGTCGCCGCGGATTCGGAGCTTCGTCGTAGACTCGGCGAGTCCTCGCGCGAGTATGCACTCCGCAACTGGAACTGGGATACCACCGTGCAACGCCATTACGATGTCTTTGAAGCTGCGATCGAGGAGGACGCTTGAGCGAATCTGGTCCTACGATGCGCGTCGCGGTCGTCATCCCCTGCCTCAACGAAGCGGCTTCCATCGCCAAGGTGGTTGCCGATTTCCGCGCCGCGCTGCCCGACGCCCAGATCGTCGTCGTCGATAACGCTTCCACCGATCATACGGCCGAGATTGCCGCGGCGGCCGGCGCCCAGGTGATCCGAGAGACCCGAGCCGGCAAAGGGTTTGCTTTGCTCACGGGACTTCGCGAAGCGGCACCGTCCGACGTCTTCGTGATGGTCGACGGGGATGACACCTACCCCGCCGAGGGCGCCTCCGCCCTGATCGCACGCCTCGAGGAGGGGGCCGACATGGCGATCGGCACGCGCCTGCAGGGTGCCGGCGAGGGGGCCTTCCCCGTAGGTCACTCCTGGGGTAACCGACTTTTCAACGGCGTCGTGCGACTGCTATTCGGAATCCGCACGCGAGACTTGTTCTCGGGCTATCGCGCTCTGACCAGCCGCTTCCTCGAACAGTCACCACTCATCGCCCAGGGTTTCGAGATCGAAGCGGAGCTCTCGATCCAGGCGGTGGCCAATCGCTTCCGGGTCGACGAGGTCCCCGTGGCCTATCGCGCCCGGACCGGCGAGAGCGAATCGAAACTCCGCACCTTCCGGGACGGCTACCGGATTCTGCTCGCCATTCTCGCTTTCTTTCGCGACTATCGTCCGCTGACTTTCTTCGGCCTAGCGGCACTCGTGCTGTTTGTGGCATCCCTTGTTTCTGGAAGTCTCGTCATCCAGCAGTACTTGGCCACCGGGCAGGTGCTGCGCATACCGCTGGCCGTTCTCGCTTCGGGCCTCTTCATCCTTGGCGCGTTGAGCCTGACCGTGGGGGTTCTGCTTTCGTCGATGAACCGGCGAACCGAGGAGATCCGCGCCCTGCTTCTGTCACGGCGGTACTAGACCGAAGGCCGGGCCACAACAACATAGATGCAGGCGTTGTCCTGTCGGACCTGCGCCGGAGTCACGGCATCTTCCAGCTCCATGCGCACATTCATGACGACAGAGAGAAGCGGCAGCAGAAAACGGCCAAGCAACGGTATCCGGCGCAGGACCTGACGAAAACCAAGGAGCCGAAACTGGGTCGTCCAGGCGAGCGGGCCCATGACCCCGGTGACGCTTTCGACTCGAAAGCCGTGCCCGACGAGCTCCGCCGTAAGGCCGTCTTGTGTCCAGCGCCGGAAGTCGGTGGGATGCGGGTGATACAGCCAAGCACCGTGCGTGGACAGCAGCAGCCAGCCGTCGGCTCGAAGCAGACGCCGACACTCACCGAGATACCAATCGAGATCCCAGACGTGCTCGAGGACCTGAAAAGACACCACACCGTGCGCCGCGGCATCCGGCAGAGGAACCGGCACGCCCGGCTCGATACCCACCTGTGCCGAGTCTTCCAAGTCGCAGCCGACGTAGCTGCATCCCAGATTCTCGAACAGGGGTCGATACGGCATGTCTCCGCACCCGAGGTCTACGATCGTCTCACCTGGCTTCGGCTCGAGCGCCAGAGCCAACTCGCGTTCGATCCGGCGGCGCAGGCGCAGCAACGGGTAGCGCTGATGGTCCCACCAGGTCGGCTCTAGGCGCGAAGTGCTCGACATCAGGAACTCGAATAGTAGACCATGGTTCCTCGTTCCGCGATGCTACGCTCTTTGCATTCGAGATCAGCTCTCTATCCTCATGAAACCTGAAGCCCTTCCGAGTTCTTCGACGCCTACCCACGTCGGTGTGTCGTTCCTCGGTGCGGCGATAGCTCTGATGGCGTTCTATCTCGTCGGCACTGTTTTCCTCGAAGGCTTCGCGCTCGATCTCGGATCGACCAACTTCCCGTCGCTTCGCTACCTCATTTTCGTCGCCTTCTACACCCTGCTCGGTGGGCTGGCCGCGGCGTTGCTCGCGCTCGGGACGGCGCGGCACTGGGGCTCCGAGGCCCGGGCCGACGCCTTTGTCGCGCAATGGAAAGCGATCCCCGAGCGCCGATTCCTGATCTGGACATGCGCCGCGGCCGTTGGCATCCCACTGCTCCTGCGCTTCGGACTGATGCGGGGTGCTCCACTCACAGATGACGAGAACGCCTACCGGTTCGCTGCCGAGTTGCTCGCGAGCGGCCGCCTCTGGGTGACGTCGCCGGAGTTGAAGCTCTTCTTCGACCAGAACTTCATAGTCAACGACGGCCGGATGTTTTCGGTGTATTTCCTCGGCTGGCCGGCACTACTCGTTCCCGGCGTCTGGCTGGGTGCGACCTGGGTCGTGAACCCGATCTGCTCGGCGCTCACCGTGCCGCCGCTGCTTCGAACACTGAACCACTTTGTCGGCCCGGAGTGGGCGCGGGCCGGAGTGCTGCTCTATCTGGCGGCGCCCTTCGTGCAGATCGCCGCGGCGACGGAGCTCTCGAACACTTCCTGCCTGATGGCCCTGACCTGGTGCTTGTGGATGTATCTTAGCGCTCGCTCCGTCAACAGCATGCTGCGATACCACGCCGGTTTTGCGCTGAGCTTCGCCGTCGCTTTCTTCATCCGTCCACAGTCGGCGTTGCCGATCGGCTTGCCGCTCCTGATCGCTTGGGGGCTCGCCCTACCCCGCCTCGGCACCCGAGAGCGACTGCGCGCCGTGCTCGCGTTTGGAATTCCAGCCATGGCCCTGGCAGCGCTTTTCATGAGCACTCTCTGGGCACAGAACGGATCTCCGTTCCGGGTCGGATACGTGCGCTACGCCCAGTATCTCTTCGAAAACGACTTTCGCTTCGCGACATTCCGGGCACAGGACCTCTCGGCCCTGCCCGGTTTCGACTTTACGGAAATCGGCGTGGCTATCGCGCGCACCACGGCCGGGATGTTTCGCCTCAACTTCGATCTTTTCGGCTGGCCTTCGTCGTTCGCATTTCTCCTGCTGGCGACACCCTTGCTCTCCGATCGCGCGCGCCTGCTCTGGGCCATGATCGGCTCGTATCTGCTGCTGCATCTGTTTCAGGTCGACTGGGGTATCGACACTTTCGGCCCGATGCACGCCTTCGAGCTCGCCCTTCCGCTTCTGATTCTCTCGATCGTCGGCGCCCGGAACCTGAGCGACCGGCTGAGAGGTGCTCCGGCCCAGAACCGTGACCGTGAATCCTGGCGTTGGTCCACGTTCTCACCCGCCTTGCTCGCGGCGCTGATCGTGACCGCCTGGATCGGTTTTGTGCCCGTCAGGCTCGCGGCGGTCGGGCAGATAGCGGCTCACCTCGATGCCGTGATCGAGGCGCCAAGAGACGCAGGGCTCGAAGCCGCGGTGATCTTCTCTCCGTGGCCCTTTGCTCCGCCCTGCGGCGGCGCTCCCAATCACTTCGTCAACTTCCGGCCGGTCAACGATCCCGACCTGAAGGCCGATATCCTCTGGGTGAACCACCTCGACGTCGAGAAGAATCGTCGACTCGTCGCAACCTTGCCCGGGCGCACCGGATACGTTCTACGCTGGACGCCGGAGTGCGAGGTGGAGCTTCTACCGCTGGCGACTCTGGCCGCCGGCGACGTGGCCCCCGGGATGGTGCGCCGGCCTTCCGGGAGCTAGGCCTGCCTACGCGCCTCGCTCCCAGAGTCCCAAGAACTGCAACCGCGGCGTCCACCAGCGCCACGGCACCCGCGGGTCGCAGGCCAGCGGGTGACGAAGCTCCACCTGACGGAAACCGGCGGCCGCGAACGCCGGAAGCCACTCCCAACCTCGCTGGTATCGGTAGAGCGATGGCACACCGAACCGCCGGTTGCCGAGCTCGTCCATGAGGGCGAGCAGAATGCGCCCAGCCGGGTTCTCAAAGGTGTGGTCCTTGAGCACAACGTCACCACGGCTCACGCGCAACATTTCTTGCAGCCCCGCGGCGGGATCCGGACAGTGGTGCAAAACGTCCACGGCGTAGACGAGATCAAAGCTGCGATCCGGAAAGGGCAGGCGCTGACCGTCGTAGAGCTGCGGCTCGATGAACTCGTGCCGGCGCCGCTGCACGTCTATGGCCACGACCTCACGAACCGCCCCAGCCCCTTTGAGTTGCTGTGCGAACCAGCCATCACCGCTGCCGAAGTCGAGCGCGCGCCGGTACCGACCTCGCGGCGCGAACAAGTTCTCCAGGTGCTGAAACACCGCTTGCTTGTATGCATTGGACGACGGCTCCGGAATGGTCGCGCAGGCGGTCACGGTCGAAGTCTAGTCGCGTTGACCATGAACGCAAGCCGGCCGTGCGAGCCGGCTTCGGCCACCCGGCGGTAAGCTCCACTCAATGGGAAAACGTCTGGTCGCCGGCCTGCTCATCGCAGCGGTCTTCTTTGCCCTGCTTCTGCGCAGAATCGATCCGCATCAAGTGGGGGTGATCCTCCGCCAGGCACACTGGCCGTTCCTGCTGTTGGTGATGTTCCTGCTCGGTGTCTCGCTCTTTCTCAAGGGGGAGCGCTGGTCGGTGGCGATCGCGGCCGGAGCTGGTGCGCGCCCCCGAAAGCGGCTCTTCGCTGCCACGGTGATCGGCACCGCAGCCAATTGCGTTCTGCCGGTACGACTCGGTGATGTGCTGCGGGCAATGGTCCTGCGCAAGCACAATCACGTGCCCGCGACGCGCGCATTGTTCGCGAACTGGAGCGCGCAGAGCTTCGACGTGCTCGCCGTCGCCTTGCTCCTGCTTGCCGGTGTCGCGTCCGGCAAAGACGTCGCGTCCGGGAACCTGCTGGCGTTCGTGATCATCGCGGTGCTGGCGGCGGTCGCGGCGATCGGCACTCTGGCACGCAGGCCACAGCTGCTGGCACGTTGGGCTCGATGGCTGCCCGGCGGTCACGACGCCAAGCCTGCCCAGTTGGCCCGGGACGCCGCAAGCGGCTTGCGTTTCTTGGGCGAGCCGGCAGTATTGCTCCGGGTGGTGAGCTACACCGTGGCGGTATGGACCTTCGAGGTGGGATCGATATGGCTGGCTCTCAAGGCGTTCAACATCGAGCTCGGCATCGCGGCGCCGGGCCTGCTGGTGGCTGCCACCGGGCTGTCGTTCGCGTTGCCGCTAACGCCCGGTAACATCGGGACCTATCAGGTGATCACCATCCTGGTCCTCGGATTCTTCGGCGTTGACTACGATCGTGCCTTCGCGTTCGGAATCGGCTACCAAGGCTTCGCGCTGTTCGCAACCGTGGCGATCGGCCTGGTGTTCTTTCAGCGCGAGGGATTGTCCTTACACGATCTCAAGGTGGATACCGCATCCGCGGACGCCAAGGCTAGCTCGCCGTCTTGACGGCCACTCGGCCCGTCTAGTAAAAAAAAAAAAAAAAAGGACGCGGCACGGTTTCGAAGAACTCATCCACTGCTTTCTTGGCTCCCCCCAGCGCCCGCCGAGCGAGTGGGAGGAAGAGTATCGGCAGTTCCAACGTCGTCGATTCGACGACCGGGACTACGTGTACGTGT
>JAAENP010000376.1 GCA_024224155.1 bacterium | reverse complement strand
TGGATGCCCACGCAATCGGCCGTGCAGTGATCAATAGCAGCAAAGACGGTCACCGAGCCTTCCACATCGGTGAAGGTCGCGGTGGCGTCGGCGCCCCACATCTGATTGGGCGCCTCGGTGATGATCGTGCCCTCGTGCGGGTTGCTGCGCACCGGGTCCGGCTGCCGCGCCGGCGAAAGCAATCCATTCTGCCGCATCAGCCGCAGGACGCGGGCTTTGGAAGTGCGTACGCCCTTGTGGCGCAGCCGGGCCCAGATCTTTCGATGGCCTTCTCCGGCGAACACGGGCGCCTCGAGAAGCTGGCGAATCTCCGCCAGCAGTTCCTCGTCGGAAAGAACCTTCGGGCCGCGCTTTTGCGGCTCCCGCGGATGCTGCTCGCGGTGGCGAGCGGCGTAGAAGCTGGAGCGCGCCAAGTCCCAGACCGCGGTCACTTGTGCCACACCATACGGCTTGTTGCTGGAAGGCGAGACGGTGCGGCTCATAGTCTCGACCTCCAGGACCGAAAAGGGCGGCCGTCCTCCAGCCGCGCAATCTTCTCCCGCAGCAGCTCGTTGTCCACACACACACTGGCCACTACCGACTTCAGGCGCTTCTTCTCTTCGTCCTCGACGTCGGTCTCCCGGCTTTTCAGACTGGCCTCACCACCGGCCAGGAAGCGGTCTCGCCACTCGGTCAACTTGGCCACAGTCACTCGATGCTTACGGGAGGTGGTCTCCAGATCGGCTCCGCGCAGCAACTCCAGGATGACCGACATCTTGCGTTTCGCTGACCACCGGCCCCCGCCGGAGCCGGCCGACGATTCTGGGGCCGGCTCAGTC
>JAAENP010000375.1 GCA_024224155.1 bacterium | reverse complement strand
CGCGAGTAGATGTCATACGACCGTTCGCCACGACCGGTCTTCTCGATTACGAACGGGATCAATGTGGAATTGCTTGCCATGTGGCACTCCTTCGCCATCGGCGCCGCGGCCGAGGGGGTTCGTTGATCTGCAGACTTCTTTCAGGCTCGGACCTCAGAAGACGGGTCGAACCGCCGTTGGCCGAGGACGGCCCGGCTCGCTGCGGCCGAACGCCTATGACTTCTTCTTGTCCTTGTCCTTGCCTTTTCCGCCGGACTCCTCACCGGTGCTCTCCAAAATCTCGTCGACGAGGCCCCATTCGACGGCCTCTTTGGCATCGAGGAAGCGATCCCTTTCGGTCTCGGCCTCGATCTCCGCAATGGCCTTGCCGGTGTGTTCGGAGAGGATGCGATTCAGATTCTGTTTGTCCCGGAGAATCTCCTCCGCCTGAATGCGTATGTCCTCGGCCTGACCCGTGATGCCGCCCCAGGGCTGGTGGAGCATGATCTTGCTGTTGGGCAGCGCGAACCGTTTGCCCTTGGTGCCGGCCGTGAGGATCACGGCCCCGCCGCTGGCGGCCTGGCCGATGGAATACGTCGCGATGTCGCACGTCAGGAAACTCATCGTGTCGTAGATCGCGAGCGTCTGATCCACCATGCCTCCGGGACAGTTGATGTACAGGTGAATGTCTTGGTCCTTCTTGACGCTCTGGAGATAGAGCAACCTCATGATGACCAGACTGGCTACGTGCTCGCCGATCGGGCCGGAGAGGAAAATGATGCGATTCTCGAGGAGCATGTCCTCGATCGACATCTCGCGATAGCGTTGGTACGGGGGCCCGGCCTGGGCGTGCGTCGCCAGGGCCATGGGGTTGATGATGCCGCCGTGCGGATATCCTCGATCATCCATGAACGATTCCCTTTTCTCGGTCGCTCTCGGGTCTATTCTCGGGCCTGACTAGCCGCCGGCTCTCAAGGCGTGCCGAGCCGCCCAATCAACGGCAACGCACGCCGACCGTGACTACATCGTCCAGCCGGGCAGGCCGCGTTAGCGAGCGCTCGTACACAGCAGCTCGCCTCATCGCCCTGCAGTCTCCACACCAAAGCCCAGGACCGACGGGCCCTGAGCCCGTGACGCTCCCTCATTGAGACTTCTTCTTTGACGCCTTCTTAGTCGTCTTCTTGGCAGCATTCTTGACCGTCTTCTTCTCGGCCTTCTCGTCCTCGTCTGCCTTTGTGGTCGCCTTCTTGGTCGCGGCCTTCTTGGCGGCGGTTTTCTGCTTCGGCGCCGCCTTCTTCTCAGGTTTGGCCTCGGTGATCTTGGCCTTGTCCAGAATCCGCTCGATGCACTTCTCGTCGCGGACTTCGAGATACAGTTGCTCGATGCCGTTGCTCTTGGCCAACTCGTCGCGAACGCGATCAAAGCGGCGGTTATAGGCCCTGGCCATTTGGGCAATCTGGCCGTTGATCTCCTCCTCCGTCACATCGACCTCGAACTTCTCGGCGACCTCTTCGAAGATGAAGTAGAGCTTCAACTCCGCCAGCGCCTCTTCCCTGGCGCCGGTGCGGAGCTCGTCGGCATGTTTGTCGATCTCCTCCGCCGGGACACCCTGCCGGCGCAATTCGATCGCCCGCCGAGCCGCCGCCCGTTCTGTCTGGCGAGAAGACAAACCCTCGGGCAATTCGAGTGTGGTGTTATCGAGCAGGTACTTCTTCGTCTGACCCTTCATGCCGCGGCGAATCTCCGCCTCGAGTTGCAGCTCCATCTGCGACTTGACCCACTGGCGGTAGTCAGCCTCGTTGTCGAAGCCATTGGCCTCGAGATAGGCCTTGTCCAGCGGCGGCAATTGCATCCGCTTGATCTCGTTGACACTGAATGCAAACGTCGCCTTCTTGCCGCGAAGATCCTCGACCTCGTAGTCCTCCGGCAGCTCGGCCTCGACCGAACGGCTGTCGCCGACCTTCGCACCCTTCAAGGCGTCACCCAGATCCGAAAGCACGGCGCCCTCGACGACCTGCGCTCGCGCCGCGAGTTGAACATTGTCGAGAGTCTTCACTTCCTTGCCGCCGACAGTCACCTTCAAATCGCACACGAGCAGGTCGTCGGCGACGACTTTGCCACCCGACTCGACTGGCGCCCAGTTGCCTCGCTGCGCGCGCATCCGGTCGATCTGCACCTGCACGGCCGCGTCGCTGATGCTCAGGATCGGCTTCTCGATCGGAACGCCTTCGAGCTCCGGCAACTCGAACTCCGGCTTGACCTCGACCTCGCAGCGGAACGTGAAGTCGCCGTCGTCCGGCAGCGCGATGTGCGGCAGAGCCTCGCCCATTTCGAGCAGCTTCTCCTGCGTTTGCTCGTCCGGCTTCTTCTTGTCCTTGACGTGGACCCAGATCATGGGGTCGCCCAGAACCTTCAACTCCTCCTTGTCGATCGCAGCCAGATAGGCGTTGGAGACCAGCCGCGTCTGAACCTGTTCGTTCACGTCGCGGCCGAATCGCTTTTCCACGAGCTTCCTCGGGGCGTGACCCTTGCGAAAGCCCGGCACCAGCGCGTCGGACATAAGCCCGTCGTATTCCTTGTCGAACTCGGTCGTCAGGCTGTCGCGGGGGACGGTGATGCCCACGGTCTTGCGGAGCACGCCCATGTCGGTGACGTCGACGGAGATGACCTTCTTGAGCGCCGCTTGCGGGTCTTCTTCCCCATCGTCCGCCACGGAGACGCCTTCATCGGTCTGATCGCCTGTTATCTCATCGCTTGCCATCAATGGCCTCCTGTGTGCCGCCGGAATCGATCCGACCCCCACCGGCAAGTCCCCGGCTTCCCGCATCAGGCCCACGCCGCGCGCGGAAGTCAGCCGGCCGGGGCATTGGAACTGCCGTTCAGCGTTCTGTCAATCACGTGGGGGCCGCTTCGCTCGTCCGGACCGTGGCAGTCTAGGCGG
>JAAENP010000374.1 GCA_024224155.1 bacterium | reverse complement strand
GACACCATCCGCCGGGTGACCTTCAACGAAATCACCCAGAACGCGGTGCTCGCCGCCCTCGAGCATCCGGGCGAGATCAATCAGAGCCGGGTCGAGGCGCAGCAGGCCCGACGCATTCTTGATCGACTGATGGGCTTCAAGCTGTCGCCGCTACTCTGGGACAAGGTCAAACGCGGGCTTTCGGCGGGCCGGGTTCAGTCGGTCGCGCTGAAGATGGTGTGTGAGCGCCAGGCGGAGATCGACGCTTTCAACCCGGTCGAGTACTGGATCATCTCTGCCGACCTGGAGGCTTCGAAGCCGCCCGCCTTCACCGCGAGACTCCAGAGAATCGATGGCGACAAGGCCGAGGTCGGCAACGGTGACGATGCCGCCAAGATCGTAGCGGCCCTCGAGACCGGCGACTTCAAGGTCGCTGAGATCGCCAGAAGAGAGTCCAAACAGCGCCCGACTCCACCGTTCATCACCAGCCGCCTCCAGCAGGAAGCTTCGCGGCGGTTCGGCTTCTCGGCCAAGCGAACCATGGGCGTGGCCCAGGGCCTATATGAGGGCAAAGAAATCGGGAGCCGGGGCGCGGTCGGTCTCATCACCTACATGAGAACGGATTCGACCCGGGTTGCCGACGAGGCCATCGCAGCCGCCCGCGAGTTCGTCAATTCGGCCTACGGCGCTGACAAGCTTCCCGACAAGCCGAACGTCTACAAATCCAAGAAGGGCGCCCAGGATGCCCACGAGGCCATCCGTCCAACGACTTTCGACCTGCCGCCATGCGAGGTCGCCAAGTACCTCAAGCCGGAGGAGCTCAAGCTCTACGAATTGATCTGGAATCGCTTCATCGCCTCGCAAATGAAGCCGGCGGTCTTCGACGTGACCCGCGTTGACATCCAGAACGGGACCTATGTCCTGCGTGCCAACGGTCGAGTGATGAAGGAGCCGGGCTTCCTTTCCGTCTATCAGGAGGTCAAGGGGGCGACCGACACGGTCGACGAAGCCACGGATGGCGTCCTACCGGCGCTTGCGGAGGGGGAGATCCTCAAGCTCAAGAAGGTCACACCGGAGCAGAAATTCACCAAGCCGCCGGCACGCTACAGCGAGGCCACTCTCATCAAAGCCCTGGAAGAGAACGGCATCGGACGCCCGTCGACCTACGCCAGCATCCTGGCAACGCTCAGTAACCGCGAGTACGCCGAGCGCGTCGAGAGGCGTTTCAGGCCTACGGCGCTCGGCAAGGTGGTGAATCAGCTTCTGCAGAGCGGTTTTGCCGACATCATCAACGAGGGCTACACGGCTCAACTGGAAGAGAAGCTCGATCGCATCGAAGACGGTGACCTCGAGTGGCGAGTCGCGCTCGCCGAATTCGACGACAAGTTCTCCAAGGATCTCGAGCACGCCGACGAGCAGATGCCCAACATCAAGAAAGAGGGCATCCCCACCGACGAGAAATGCCCCGAATGCGGCTCCGCCCTGGTCATGCGATTCGGTCGCTACGGCGGTTTCTACGGCTGCACCGGCTATCCCGAGTGCAAGTACACCCGCGATATCGAGGCCCCGGAGGGCGAGTCAGGCGAGAACAAGGAAGGCTCGGAAGAGATCCCACCGTGCGAGAAGTGCGGCAAACCGATGGTGCTCAAACGGAGCCGCTTCGGAACCTTCTACGGCTGCAGCGGCTATCCGGAATGCAAGAACATCCGCAAGACTGGCCCCGCCGCGGCGCCGCCCAAGGGCACCGGCGTATCGTGTCCCGAATGCGAAGAGGGCGAGATTCAAGAAAAGCGGTCTCGGCGTGGCAAGCTCTTCTACTCCTGCAGCCGCTACCCGAAGTGCAAATTCGCACTGTGGAAACCCCCGATCGAGAAAGCCTGCCCGGAGTGCGAGTTCCCGCTTCTGGTCGAGAAGGTCACCAAGAGAAAAGGCACTCAGCACGTCTGCCACAAGAAGGACTGCGGCTACGAAGAAGACGTCGCACCGCCCGCCGAGTAACCGCTCAAGGGCCAACTGACGCTTCGGCGCCGACTCGGCAAGCGGTCGGCCAGGGGCCGGCGCGGAGCCGTTTGAGGCGGTGCGAGGATCTTTTCTCCGAAGGCCTTCTAGCTCGAGCTGGCCCCTGGAGAATCGCTTGGCGACCGCCGTCGACGCCCCGCTAGAGAGAACTGACAACAGCGCTCTGCAAAACCAGTCGGGAAGGGGACACGAAGGAATCATGTCCCCGATACCTATAATGACCTCGTGAACGATCCGGTCGAAGTCATCGGCGGCGGCCTCGCCGGCTGCGAGTGCGCCTATCAGCTCGCCGAGCGCAGTATCCCCGTACGCCTGTGGGAGATGCGGCCGCGGCGATCGACCCCGGCCCACAAGACCGGCGATTTGGCTGAGCTGGTTTGCAGCAACTCGCTGCGAAGCGACGATCCGCACCACGCCGCCGGCCTGCTCAAGCGCGAGATGGAGGCCCTGGGCTCGTTGATCATCCGCTCGGCGCGCAAGGCGGCAGTGCCCGCCGGGAGCGCCCTCGCGGTTGATCGAGATCGGTTCGCAAGGGAGGTCACCAGGGCTCTCGAATCCCACCCACTGATTCAAGTGTCGCGCCGGGAGAAGACCACGCTGCCCGAGGCCGATGCCGTCATCGCAACCGGCCCGCTCACCTCACCCGAGATGTCGCGGTCTCTCGCCGAGCTACTCGGGGACGGGCACCTGTACTTCTACGACTCGATAGCTCCGATCGTCGATTCAGAAAGCCTCGACGAGCAGAAGCTCTTCGCGGCTTCGCGCTACGACAAGGGCGAAGGCGACGATTACCTCAATGCCCCCCTCGATCGTGAACAGTATCTGGCTTTCCACAGGGCCGTCGTCGAAGCCGAAGTCAGTCCGCTCCACGACTTCGAGAAGGGCCTCTTTTTTGAAGGCTGTCTTCCGATCGAAGAGCTCGCCCGGCGAGGCGCAGACACGCTTCGCTTCGGACCGATGAAACCGGTCGGGCTTCGCACACCCGACGGCTCGCGCCCCCACGCCGTCGTCCAGCTGCGCCGCGAGGATCTTGCCCGCTCTCGATACAACCTCGTGGGCTTTCAGTCGCGAATGAAGTGGGGTGAGCAGAAGAGAGTCTTCCGGTTGATTCCCGGACTCGAGAACGCGCGGTTTGCCAGGCTGGGCCAGGTCCACCGCAACACGTTCTTGAACTCGCCGCTTTACTTGAACCGCTTCTACCGCCTCAGAACGCAACCCCGGCTCCGGCTCGCGGGACAGATCACAGGGGTCGAGGGGTATCTGGAATCCGCCGCCACCGGGCTGGCGGCCGGCCTCTATCTGAGTCTGGAGCGCTTGGGCGTCTCCGCCGCCGCGCTGCCCGGGGCAACCGCGCTCGGGGCACTGGCGCGGCACCTGATCGAATCGAGCCCCGAGCGCTTCCAACCGGCAAACATCAACTACGGCCTGTTCCCAGAGATCGAAGGGCGTCTAAAACGCCACCAGCGCCGGCAGGCCATGGTCGAACGGGCCCACCGAGCGCTGGCGAAATGGTGCCTCGACCACGGGATCGAGAGCGCTCTCGCTGAACCGATCGAGGCAGACGGGGTTTTGCCTTGCGCAAGCTGATCGACCGCTACCTCCAACACCTGCTTTACGAGCGCAATCTGTCGCCTCACACGCTGCGGGCCTACCGCCGGGACCTTGACCAGTTCCTCGACTTCCTGGCCAGGGACTTCCTTGCCAAGCGAGCTTCCGAAGTCCGGGCGGGGGACGTCGACGCGCTGGCCGTGCGGTCCTTCCTTGCCTGGTTGTCGCGCCGGGAAGTCGGGCGGCGTAGCCAGGCCAGGGCTCTCTCCGCCGTTCGAAGCCTGTTTCGATTCGCTTGCCGGGAAGGCGGGGTCGAGAAGAATCCGGCAACCTCGGTCCGGACGCCTAAGCAGCCCCGGACGCTACCCCGTCACCTGCGCCCCGGCGAGATCGAGACCCTCCTCGAGGCGGTTTCGGGCGACGAACCGTTGGCGTGTCGAGACCGAGCCATTCTAGAGGTCTTGTACGCGACGGGTCTCCGGGTTGGCGAGCTGGTGTCGCTGGATTGGAACGACATCGATCTGAAGAGCCGGGTGCTTCGGGTTCTCGGCAAGGGCGGCAAGGAACGAATGGTGCCGTTCGGCCGGCCCGCAGCCGAGGCGCTGCACCGATGGCTGGGTGGTTCGGAAAAGCTGCGCGCGGCGGCCGCCACGGTAGCAAGCGAGGACACCGATGAGCCGGTCTTCCTCAACTATCGAGGCACGCGCCTTTCGGCTCGATCCGTGCGGCGGTTGATCGATAAACGGGTCGAGCAGGCCGCCCTCGCCGGCGGTGTCCACCCCCATACGCTCAGACACACGTTTGCGACCCATCTTCTGGAGGGCGGAGCGGACCTGCGATCGATCCAGGAGCTTCTCGGACACAGCTCGCTGTCGACCACCCAGAACTACACTCACCTCGAAGTCGAGCGTCTGCAGAGCGTCTATCGAGACGCCCATCCACGAGCACGAAGCTCGGAGAAGAAGTAACGATCGGTGTGAGCGAAAGCCGCGACTTTAGCTGTACTCCGTACGGCCTGGTAGCCTCAGGCCAGAAACGCCTGAGCCTGGTCTTCGCGCTTCTCGGGTTTTCCCTGTTGGTCGCCGCGGGCTTCGCCATCGTGACCCGGCAGAGCTTCGCCGCGACGATCGCGCTTGTCGTCGCCTTCGGCGTCTTTGTCATCTACCGAATGAGCCGCGAGCTCGAAGCGACGAAGCTGGTCGTCGAGAGCGACGGCCTCTCGATCTTCATGCGCCACGCCCTGCGCCGGGTGCCGCTCGACGAGGCCTCGATCCGGCGCTTGGACAAAGGTGAGATCGAACATCTTGCCGGTCTCACCAGCTCGGGCGGATTCGTCGCCGGCGCCGGTGGCTTCGACTCCCACATTTTGGGCGAGTTCGACCTCTATGCGAGTCGTCTGGAGAATGCGGTCCTCCTCGAAACCTCCGACGGCCGGGTCATCGTCACCCCCGACGATCCGGATGCCTTCATAGCCGCCGTCGCCAGCACATCTTCCTGACCAGGCAGGCCGATTTCACGAGGATCCGCTGGTATGATCCCGACCCCATGACCGAGGTTCGCTCCACCACCGTTCTGCTGGTCCGGCGTGACGACCAGGTCTGTCTGGTCTCAGACGGCCAGGTCACGGTTCAGAACACCGTCATCAAGGGCACGGCGAGCAAAGTCAAGCGCGCGGGCAAGGGCCAGGTTCTGGTGGGCTTCGCCGGCGGGGCCGCCGATGCCTTGGCGCTCTTTTCGCGCTTCGAAGCCAAGCTGGAAGAGTATCAGCGCAACCTCGAACGCGCCGTCGTCGAGCTGGCTAAAGACTGGCGTACCGATCGTGCTATGCGTCAGCTTCAGGCCCAGATGATCGTCGCCGACAAAGAACGGAGTTTCCTGGTTTCCGGAAACGGCGACCTGCTGCAGCCGGACGACGGCCTGCTGTCGATCGGATCGGGTTCGAACTACGCTCTCGCCGCCGCTCGCGCCCTGCTTTCCCACACCGACCTCTCGGCGCGTCAGGTTGCCGAAGAAGCGATGAAAGTAGCCGCCGATATCTGCGTTTTCACCAACTACAACCTGACGATCGAGGAGCTTTGAGCGCCTCGTCGCCGCCGGTCATGACGTCGGAACCTACAGCTTCCGCCGAGGCGCTCGAACGCCTCGACAGCCTGACGCCGCGCGAAATAGTGGCGGAGCTGGACAAGTTCGTCGTCGGCCAGCACGCGGCCAAGCGCGCGGTGGCCATCGCTTTGCGAAACCGCTGGCGCCGCCAGCAGCTCAGTCCCGAGGTAGCCGAAGAGATCCAGCCCAAGAACATCCTCATGATCGGCTCGACAGGCGTCGGCAAAACCGAGATCGCGCGACGCCTGGCGCGGCTGGCGAAGGCGCCCTTCTTGAAGGTCGAAGCGAGCAAGTTCACCGAGGTGGGCTATGTCGGCCGGGATGTCGAGTCCATGATCCGCGATCTCGTCGAGATCGCGGTGGCGATGATCCGCGAGGAAAAACGCGGCGCCGTGCGGGAGAGCGCCGCCCAGAAGGCCGAGGACCGCCTCCTGCAGCTGTTGATTCCGGTGCCGGCACCGTCACCCGAGGTCGAGCCGGCGACCGATTTTTCGGAGACGATCGAGAGGTTCCGGACCAAGCTGCGTTCCGGGTCTCTCGACGAGCGCATGGTCGAAGTCGAGGTCGAGGACAATTCCGGGCCCAGCTTCGAGATGTTCACCCCTCAGGGCGTGGAGGAGGTCGGTATCAACTTGAAGGAGATGATGCCCGGACTCTTCGGCCGGCGTCAGAAACAGCAGATGACCGTGCGCGAAGCACGCGAGATTCTGGAGCAGCAGGAAGCCGAGAAGCTGATCGATCGCCAGCAGGTGAGCCGGGATGCCAGGCGCCGGGTCGAGCAGGGTGGCATCCTCTTCCTCGACGAGATCGACAAGATCGCGGGTAGGGAATCGCAACACGGGCCGGACGTGTCACGTGAAGGAGTTCAGCGCGATCTACTTCCCATCGTCGAAGGCTCGACGGTTACCACCAAGTACGGAGCGGTGAAGACCGATCACATTCTCTTTATCGCGGCCGGCGCGTTTCACATATCGAAACCGTCCGATCTGATTCCGGAGCTTCAAGGCCGGCTGCCGATCCGAGTCGAGCTCGATTCCTTGACCGAGGACGACTTCGTGAGAATCCTCACCGAGCCCGAGACCGCCTTGACCAAGCAATACCAGGCGCTGCTCTCGACCGAGAGTGTGAGCCTGGACTTTCAGGATGACGCGATTCGAGAGATCGCGAAACTCGCGGTCGAGGTCAATCAGAACACCGAGAATATTGGAGCGCGAAGGCTCGCCACATTGCTCGAACGCGTGCTCGACGAGGTTTCCTTCGAGGCCCCGGACATGGGCGGCGTGAGCGTTACAATCGATTCCAGCTACGTCCGACGAGCGATCGCCGAGCTTGTGGAAGACCAGGATCTGAGCCGCTATGTCCTTTGAGCCGAGCGTCCGCAGCCTCTGTCTCCTACTGCTCTTCGGAGCGAGCGCTCTCGGGTGCGGACACAAGGCGCCACCGATTCCGCCACCGCTGGAGAATCCGGCGCGCACGGCCGATCTTGCGGTTCAACAGCGCGGTCTCGCGGCCATCCTGTCGTTCACCTATCCCCAGACCACGGTTTCTGGAGGGGTGCTTCATGGGCTCGAGCGCGTCGAGATCTGGCGAACCAAGAAAGCCATGGCCGCGTTCTTCGGTGAGGACCCGGCCTCCGAAACGGAAGACGAAGAGTCGGTGCCGGCGAGCGAAACCAGCGAAGCGGCCCTGGAAACCGCTCAATCCGAGGATGCCGCCGACCCCGAGAGCGACCCCGAGAGCGAGAGCGAAGACCAGGTCGAGGACGAGAAGACCGCCTCGGAAGACGACGCCGACCCCGATTCAGAAGTTCCGGATCAACCGCTGGAAGTTCTGGCGGCCACCACTCCCGCCGAGTTCGTCGCCACCGCCCAGCTCATCGAGAGCTTCGACGCAGATGCCATCGAACAGGCGACCGCCGGCGACAAGCTCACCTTCCGGGTCGAGCTCGGCGAAGTCGGTCACGAGGAATGGGCACACACCTTCGCCGTCAGGACCTTAGTCTCCGAGAAGCTGGTTTCGGCCTACTCGAACACGGTCACGCTGGTCCAGCGGGTCGCGCCGCCGCCGCCGACCGACTTCCAGCTCACGGCAGAGGCCAGCGGCATCAGGCTGACCTGGGCGGAGCCGTCGGAATCCGAGGATCAGCCCACCTCCTTTCGGGTCTACCGGCGCCCGGTGCACAGCCGGCTCTACGGCCAGTCGCTGACTCGGCTCGCGGGTGATGCCACCGAGTACCTCGACCGTACCGCAGCCTTCGGCGAGCGCTACATCTATGCGGTTACCGCGGCTGGGCATGAGAGCCCGCTCGTCGAGAGCTTCTTCGGCGGCGAGCGCGAAATCGACTATTCAGACCGCTTCGCACCCAATCCGCCGACCAATCTCATAGCCCTCGCCGAATCAGGGCGTGTCCGCCTGCTGTGGGACGCGAGCACCGAAGAAGACGTTGTCGGCTACGTGGTCTTTCGCAGACGGGCCGGCGCCGAGTTTCACAAGCTCACCGACGAGCCCGTTCTGGACGTCGAATACAGCGACCGAACCGTCGAGACCGGTGCGACTTACGACTACCGAGTTTCCGCGGTCGATCGCGTCGGCAACCAGGGAGAGCCGAGCGGCAGCGTCGTGGCTCGGATTCCCTAGCGCCCGATGCGCCCTGAACCGACCGGCGTCCGATTCTTCAAGATG
>JAAENP010000373.1 GCA_024224155.1 bacterium | reverse complement strand
CTGATTCATCCAAGTCGGATCAAGTCGGATGCGCGTGTCTTGGGGCGACCCATTCGGCTTCCACTTCTACCCGCCGATCTGTTGATCGCCGCGGAGCAGCTCAGCCTGACGCGGTAGCGAGAGCGGCAGCTAAGCTCCGCGATCCAGGCCCCGGCCGAGCCGAGCCCCGGCACTAGCGCGCGAACAGTAGCAGCACCAGCAGGAGAATCACCGCCGACCCGGCGAAAAGAGCAGCAGCGGGCACCGCAACGCGGGTCATCCAGACGGGCCACCTGACCCTCTCCTCGAGTCCGGGTTTCACCATGACCATGTACGGATCGTAGTAGATTCCGCCGACCTCCCTCAGTGACTCCGTGATGCTCTTCAGCTGCGGGTCTGTGATCCGATCGGGGTCCAGCGACGCGATGCTCTCCAGTATCAGATCCACCTTGCCTCTCAGGACGGCTTCCGTTTCTTCTCCGGTCGTATCTGTTTAGCGGGTCGCTGAGGGCGAGAGTGTCTCTCTGGTAGGATCCGCGCTTGTTCTGGTAGTCGATTCGTACATCGAAGGTGACATAGTCCCCTTTGGGTCCATCGAAGCGCTGGCGCGCTGGGCTTCGAGAAGGGAGGCAATCGCTTCACGCCAAGAGGCTGGACTTTTGGCAGCCGATACGCTACGGTATCGGTGTGAAGGAGATTCTTGAGACCGCCGCGCTGCCGTCGATCGTCTTCAAAGGACGGGTCTTCACGGCGTCGGAGCTGCGGCTGATCCGTAAGTTGGTCTCGACGTTTCCTGGGTTGAGTCGGCAGGAGCTGGCCAACACGGCGTGCGAGTGGCTCGAGTGGCGTCGCCCCAAAGGTGGGTTGAAGACCCTGGAATGTAAGCAGCTGCTGAGCAAGCTGGAATCCGAAGGCTATCTGAAGCTGCCGGTTCTGAGGGCGACGAAGCCCCGCGGAGCTCGGACCTCGGTGCCCCACACCCAACAGG
>JAAENP010000372.1 GCA_024224155.1 bacterium | reverse complement strand
GCGATCGCCTCGGGCAGATAGGGAGCGGCCACCTGCTTGAAGACGTGCTTCATGTTGCCGTCCTTGAACTTGACGTCCGAAGGCATGGTCGCGGCCAGCTCGACCAGGGGATGGTCGAGCAGCGGCACCCGCGATTCGAGACCGTGCGCCATCGACACCCGGTCTTCGACCTGCAACAGCGCCGGCAGCAGGGTCTTGAAGTCGAAGTGGGTCATCAGGTCGAAGTAGGACTCCTTGCCGACGTTCTCGCCGTGGAAGATCGTCTGGAAGGTCTCGAACGGCGAATACTCGCCCAGGGCCCGCCAATCGATCTCGTCGCCGAGCGCCGGCGAGCGATTGATCAGTTGGAAGTACCGGCGGTCCATGCTCTCGAACAGACCCTGACTCCAGAACTGTCTCAGCAGCGGCTTGTAGGTGGCGAGCGCGGTCAGATTCGGAATGATCGACTCATAGGTGACGATGAAATTGCCGTTGTCCATCGTGCCGTCGATCGCCGCCTTGATGCACTGCTCGAAGTAGGCGACGAGATAGCGCGTGTAGCCGCCGAAGATCTCGTCGCCCCCCTGCCCGCCGAGCACCACCTTGCGATGCTTCGCGGCCAGACCGGAGACCATGTACTGCGGGAAGGACCCGGGTCCGGCGACGGGAAAGTCGAGATGGTAGATCACCCGTTCGATGTGATCGACGAAGTCGGCGCAGGTGATCTCGATCTCCTCGAGCCGGATGCCGCAGTGTTCGGCCAGGGCCCGGGCGTAGGGCGTCTCGTCGTACTCGGGCCCCTCGCCGAACTTGCCCGTGAACGCCATCAGCTGGCTGCCGGAGCGACTGCCGAGCGACGCCACGGTCGAGGAATCGAGCCCGCCGCTCAGGTAGGCGCCGACCGGCACGTCGCTGCGCAGATGCATCGCCACCGAATCCTCGAGCAGCTCCAGGAGCGCCTGCTCGAAGCTCGCCGCCGGCCGATCGAAGTCGACGTCGTAGTAGACCTCCCAGTACCGCCGCACCTCGACGTGACCGCCCTTGATCGTCATCAGGTGACCGGGCAACAGCTCCTCGACGCCGGCGAAGAGCGTCTTGCCGGCGATGCAGAACTGAAATGCCAGGTAGTCCTTCAGCCCTTCGAGATTTGTCTCGACCTCGTCCAGGAACGGCAGCATCGCCTTGATCTCGGACGCCAACAGGAAGAGATCTCGCGACCGGGCCCAGTAGAAGGGCTTGATGCCGAACCGATCGCGGGCGCAGAACAGCCGCTGATTCTCCTCGTCCCACAAGGCGAAGGCGAACATGCCGCGAAACCGGCTGACGCAGTCGGGGCCCCATTTGCGGTAGGCGTGGAGGATCACCTCGGTATCCGAGCGAGTCTTGAACCGATCCGGGCCGAGCTCCTGGCGCAGCTCCAGGTAGTTGTAGATCTCGCCGTTGTAG
>JAAENP010000371.1 GCA_024224155.1 bacterium | reverse complement strand
CTCGAGCAGGCCGTGGTCGCGGCCCTGTTCACGGCCTTCGCGGCCGAGCGAGAGCTCGACGACGACCTGCTCCTCGGCGAGATCCGCGCCACCCGACCACTGGCCCAGACCATGGCCGAGAAAGTCGAGGGCCTGCGCGCCTGGGCGGCCGGCCGCGTCCGCAGCGCGCATTCGGACGAAGCGCGAGACTGAGAGACCCGCGGCCTCTCCTTAGAATGAGGTAGGTTGGGAGCGCTGACGGAGTCCTTTGAGAGGTGCGATGAGCCTGCACGAGCGGATCGATTGGCGCGACGTTCGGGGCATCCGCGTCGGACGCTTCGGCGGACGCGTGAACACGACCTGCATTCTGTGGCGTCTGGGCGAGACCCTGATCGACACCGGCCCCCCGAACGAGTGGCAGGTTGTCCGGCGGTTCGCCGATGAGCAGCCCCTCTCCAGAGTCGTCGTCAGCCATCATCACGAGGACCACGCCGGCAACCTCGAGCGCTTCGCCGCGGCGACCGGCCTGCCGCTGTTCGCGCCGCCGGAGAGCCTCGAACTGCTCGCCGGGGGCTTCCCCGTACAGCTCTATCGCCGCGTCGTTTGGGGCCGGCCGTCGCCGGTCGTCGCCCGGCCGCTGCCGCCCCAGCTCGAGCTCGAGGACGGCACGGTACTCGAATCCGTTCTGCTCGCCGGCCACTCGCCGGACATGACCTGCTTGCTGGACCGGCATCGCGGCGTTCTCTTCGGAGCCGATGTCTTCATCGGCAGGCTTCGCTATCTGCGCCGGGACGAAGACCTGGCTGGGATCATCAGCGGTCTCGAGCACGTTCTGACCTACGAGTTCGGAACCCTTCTGTGCTCGCACCGCGGCGTCGTCGAGCCGGCGCACGAGGCGCTCCGGGCCAAGCTCGACCATCTGGTCGCGCTGCGCGAGGAGGCGTTGGCGCTCTCCGCCCAAGGGCTGTCGGTGCGAGCCATAACCGGAAAGCTCCTCGGCCCCGAGGACATGATCAGCCGAGCGAGCTTCGGGCACTTCTCGAAGCGGAACCTCATCGCCCAGTGCCTCGCCGGGGGCACCTCCTAGTGTCTGGTCCAGGTCGCCAGCGGAAATGAGTAACGCAGGTAGAGCATAGCTAGCTCGGTATCACCGGTAGGTAGATGTCGGTGTGATTGAGACTCGACCCTGGTCCGACGTGCCGGATGAAAGCCAAGCGCATCGGCTTGAGGTCTACCGGCTTGGTCGCCGAAAGCTCGTAATCCAAGGGCGCCTCGAATCGGAAAGGTGTCCCTCCAAGACTCAGAGAGCTTTCGTCATTCGAAGGAACCTCAGGCCCGGTATGGCCACGCGCTTGGGCCACTGCGACTCGACGGCCATCCCGCGGCGCTCGTAGAGTTTGCGCGCGCCCTCATTAGCTGCTGAGACGTCGAGGGCGAGTCGGGTTGATCCGCTGGCGGCCGCCCGGTCCTCGATCGAGTCCATCAAGGTCGAACCGACGCCTTCGCCACGAAGGTCCTGGTCGACGGCGATGGCCTGGAGGTAGAAATCGCCATCGCCGACGGTGTCGATGATTCGCAGGAGCGGTGCGAACACTATGGATACGACCGTCATCCGCAGAGGAAACCTGCCCGCAGCCCGCTTCAGGGGCCCGTCCGAGGAACGGTGATGCTGCTCGGCGGTGTAGCCCGAGACCATTCCCACGGTGATTTCGTCACGTTCAGCGAAGGTCACGTTCTGGTAGGAGAGGTCGTGGTCGGGCCGCGTGAACGCCGTCGCGATAACGTCCACGGCGCGCCGACCGAGCATGAAGCGGAAGAAGCCCTCGGCTGCCTGGTCGAGGTAGCGAGCAAACTCCCGGCCCTCGTCGAGCGTGGGGTTGGCGGCTCGGAGCGTTGTCGAGTGCTGGCGCATGATCGCTATCCCTTGTCTTGCTCCTTCCGTTTCTCATCGTGGAGGATGAACGCCCAATCTAGCGCAGTTGACATGCAACCTTTTGGTTGCATATAGTGGCTCCCGTGGACGACGTCTTCCGAGCTCTAAGCCATCCGAGCCGCCGCTTACTGCTCGATCGCCTGTTCGCCGAGCGCGGGCTGACCCTCACGGCGCTGGCCGGCGGTCTGCCGATGTCGCGGCAGGCCGTCGCCAAGCACCTGGGGCTGCTCGAGTCGGCGAACCTCGTCGTCACGCACCGGCACGGGCGGGAGAAGCTCCACTACCTGAACCCGGTCCCCCTCGGGGACATCGTCCGCCGCTGGGTTGGCAAGTTCGAGGACGCGCGCCTCGAAGCCCTTGCCGACTTCAAAGAACACCTGGAGAGCGCATAGGAGAAACGCCATGCCTGACCGAGCTCCCGATTTCGTGTATGTGTCCTACATCGCCGCCCCTATCGACAAGGTCTGGAACGGCCTGATCGACCGGGAGCTGACCCCGCTCTACTGGAAACACACCAACGAGTCGGACTGGACCGTCGGCTCGCCCTGGCAGCACGTCAGCTCGGACGGAAGCGGCCGGGTCGACATCGTCGGCAAGGTGCTCAAGGTCGAAGCGCCGCGACGCCTTGTGATCAGTTGGTCCCGCCCCAACGAGGCGGAAGACGAGACCAAGGTCTCGACCGTGACCTTCGAGCTCACACCCCTCGGCCCCGACACGAAGATCAAAGTCATCCACAGCGGCCTGGAGCCCGAGTCCGACATGCAGACCGGCATTGAAGAAGGGTGGCCCGCGGTGTTCTGCAACCTGAAGACGCTGCTCGAGACCGGCAAGACCCTCTCGGACGAGCAGTGGAAGTCCGTGGAGGAGCAGGCCACGCGCGGGTGACGTCCGGCTCGATCCGACTAACCCAGCCTGGCTCGAGTTGCCTCTATCCTTGCTGAAACGGGTATCCTGTCACCGCGTTTGAGAAGCTACACGCGCTGGCCGAGCGGAAGCGCTCAATTCCCATAACGCTTCTTGAACTCCTCCTGGGCAAGACGACGCTTCTCTTGCTCCTCCGGACTGAGCTTGCCCGTGTACCAGGCGTGCTCGGGACGAGCCAGATGATCGTCGATCGCCTGCGCCAATCGCCGCGCAGCCTCGACACGGGTCGGGTCCTCGGAATGGAGGTTCGTCTCCACGATCTCCCGGAGCTCGGGTATGAACTTCGAGTACCAGTGCTTTGCCACTTCGTAGAGACCGTGCCAATGCGTGTAGTCGGGCGCCATCATCGATGCGCCGTGCCGCGCGACCCGGCCTTCGTGATGCCAGATCTCCCACCAGGTCCATTCGACCTGCTCGTCGAACTGGACCGGGGTGACGAGGTTGTTGTCCTTCAGCAGCTTCATGAAAGCCAGACCTGGCTCAGCGAACTTGCTGTTGTAGAGCTCGATGACGCCGTCGTACTGCTCGTAGAAATTGTCGACGTAGGGCCTTGTGTGGCAGACGGTGCAGACCTCGATCATGTTGGCCCGTCGCGTCTTCCAGCCGACCGCCGCCATTTTTGTCAGGCCGAGCTTGGCGTCAGAGACCTCCGGACGGATCGATGCCGGCGGACGGTTGTTCCAGCTGATCCGCAATCCGACATCATGGGTTACGGGAACGAAGTCGCCATCGGAAGTGCGCACGGCCGACATGTGACACGTGGCACAGGTTGGCGCCGCGGTGTAGTCCTCACCCAGAACCCATTTGGGGCTGTCGAGATTGAGCTCGTCTTCGTGCGCTTCGAAGGCGATCCCGTGCTTGGACTCTTCGTAGATCTCCTTTTGCGGATGATCGGGACCGAGGTGACACTTGCCGCAGTTCTCCGGACGCCGAGCCTGGGCGGCGGAGAACTCGTGGCGTTGGTGACACGCCGTGCACGCGCCGATCGAGCCGTCCGGGTTGACCCGGCCCATGCCCGTGTTCGGCCACCCGGTAGCTTTGAGCGAACCATCGTCATTGACCTCGACAACCGCGCCATGGCACTGCTTGCAGCCGCTGACGGTCAGAGCCGAGCCGCCGTAGAAGTTCGTGTCGCCCTCGACGACATCAGCCAGAAAATTGTCGAGCGAGCCGAGAATCAAACCGGCCTTGGCGTGATGACTCTCATCGAACTCATTGCGCTCCTTCTCGTGGCAGCGGGCGCAGTCCTGGGGCGAGACGATGATCGCGATCGTCGAGCCGTTGTGACCGAAGCCGTCGGCGTCGGCCTCGTCAGCGCGATGGCACTCGTAGCAGCCGACGTTGCCCCTATAGTGCTTGGAGCGACCCCACTGCTGATAGATCCCGGCGGTCGTGTCGGCGTGGCACTCGACGCAGAGGAGAGACTCCTCCGACATGGTGGTCGGGGTCACCTTGTCGGCACCCGACGGCCCTGCGACGAGCACTACCAGGACGGTAAGCAAGGCGAGACGGAATGAAAGCGGTGATCTCACGAACGCTCCTTTCTGCCGGATGGCGGGATCAGCTCGGCTGGCGAGAGAGACTCGCCGAATCGGCGGTGTCGGGGTTTCGTAGCCCCGGTCATGATGACGAGTTTAGCTCTACAGATAGGCGACTGGCGACTATTGGGCATGGGGAATGAGTATCCTGTCACCGCATTTCACAGGGGCCTTTTCCACCCACCCCAAAAGGTCGCTAAGGCTCCCCGCCTGGGCGGGTGTTGCGATCCCATAGCTCATCCGGAAACCTTGGATCTGGCGAGGAAGGAACTCTATCGAGAGGATCCATCGATGGTTCGTGGGCGCCACGCTGCAGCCGCCGCCGGCTTCTTTCTCGGATTCCTGGTCTGTGGAGCGGTCGGAGCGGCGGAGATCCGTGTGGAGGGGACGTGCACGCTGATCGATGCGATTCTGGCGGCCAACGCGGACGCTGTTTCCGGGGACTGTCCCGCGGGGAGCGGTGCCGATCGCATCGTTCTGACCTCAGTCGTGCAGCTCGATTCGGTCTACGAGGACCTGGACAACGGCCCGAACGGGTTGCCCCGGATTCTTAGTGAAGTGGTTCTGGACGGAAGGAACAATGTGATCTTCCGAGCCCCCGGGGCGGACCCGTTTCGCTTCTTCGAGGTGGGACCCTCTGGGATCCTGACGCTCGACAACGTGATCCTGTTCGGAGGCTATGGAGACAGAGACGGCGGGGCTGTCTACAACGACGAAGGGTTCGTGCACCTGAAGAACAGCACGCTGTGGTTCAACGAGGCTAGCGGCGAGGGAGGTGCGGTCTACAACGACGGTTCACTCGCTGCGGAGGACAGTTCTCTGCTCGATAACACCTCCCGCTTTGGGGACGGCGGCGCGGTCTACAACACCTTCGGCTCGACGGTCTCGATGTTGCGCACGACGCTCGAGGGGAACGAAGCGCAGATCGCCGGCGGCGCAATGCTGAACGAGTCCCACGGCACGGTGGCATTGAGCAAGTGCACTGTCGAAGGCAACGAAGCGATCAGCGGTGGGGGCATCGCTAACTGGGGCAACCTGACGGTAGTGTCCAGCCTGTTCTCCGACAACGAGGCTCAGAGCGGCGGCGGCGGCGGTCTCAAGGTCTATAACGGCTTTGGTACTGAAGCGTACATTGTCGACTCGACGTTCTCGGGTAACAAGGCCCACAGCGGTGGCGCTATCTTTAGTGGCGACAGCCTGACGGTGGAGCTGTCGACTTTCTCCGGGAACGAGGCCGACGGCCCGTTGCCTCCGATCTATGCCGGCATCGACGCCGATCCGTTCAGCGAGGCTTGGGTCGAGTCGACGATCATGGCCAACAGCATCGGGGGCGATCATTGCAGCGAGTTGTTTATCGACGATGGATTGAATAACTTCGGATGTCACGGAGACGAGGTGACCGGTCTCGACGCGACACTGAAAGACAACGGCGGCCCCACAGAGACCCATGCTCTCTACAACGCCAGCAACGCGATCGACGCGGCGGGCGCCTGTGACATCCCCGCGGACCAGCGGGGCATCCCGCGCGAGGGAGACTGCGACAGCGGCGCGTTCGAGTACGGGGAGTGCGTCGATTTCGTCCTGCGCGACGAGCAGGTCACGACTCATCGGCCCCTGTCGATCTGCGAGTACTTTTGGCTGGGGCCGGGCCTCAACGTGTGGGGGCCGTCGGGCCACCTGAGAGCGACAGTCGGCAAGAAGATCATCATTCGCAACGGGTTTTCCGTCCGGCAGGACGGCCAGCTGACGATCACCATCGACCCGGATCTGTTGCCTCCCTAGGCCGAGTCGAGATCCGTCAAGGCGAAGTCCTGGCCGACGAAGAGAAGCGGCAGACCCGAGACCTTTGCGGTCGCGTAGGTCAGGCAATCGCCGAAGTTGAGAGCGGCCCTGTGGCGGCCCCGTCCGTAGCGCTCGAAGGCCTCTCTAGCCACGCGCGCATGGGCCGCCTCGAACGGAACGATGTGAAGATCGAAGTACTCGAGCAGCAGAGCCAGTGTCGGCCGTGCATCCGGCCCCAGGCGAGCCGTGAGCACGATCCCGGCTTCCGCCCAAGTCGGCGCTCCAACGCCAAGCCAGTCGACATGGGCGACCACATCAAGCAGTCGCTCGTGTCCGGGCTCGCGAAAGATCAGCGCCAAGAGCGCGGAGCTGTCGAGAATCAAGAGCCTTCTTCCGCATAGCCTAGGATCTCTTCGCGCTCCCGCTTTGGAACGCCCTTGCCGATCTGGTCCTCGGGAATTCGAGGCCAGACGGTCTCTTCGAGAGCACGTACCAGAGCCGCCTTGCGCTCGTGGCTGTCGAAAACGGACCGTCGATCTTCGATCTTGGGTGCCCCGGCCAATTCAGCTGCCGGATACCGAGCCTCGGTCTCGCGCACCTCACCGGCGGGCCTCGCGCGGCGCGGCCCATCGAAGGGCACGAGCCGCGCCACCGGCCAATACCCCGGGCCCGGCTCGAGAAGAAGGTGGCACCTCTAGGGTGAGGTGGCTTCAGGGTGTTTTCGCGTCGGCCTTTGTCCGGGCTACCCAAGCCGGCACTGAATCAATGGTCTGTCGAAGATGCAGGTTCAGCTGCGCGGTTCCGTGCTGTACGTGGCGCAGGTTGTAGAGGAGCAGCTCGGCAAAACTGACTTCACCCCATCCGAACGAACAGCGTCGACGGGCCTCCTCCTCGGTCAGCGTCTCGATTGTCTTGTAGCACTTCATGCGACAGTGTTCGAGGTAGCTCTGGAGCTCGGCCCGTGTGTAGGGCCGTTCCGGGGGCTCGCCCTCAGGATCCAGCTCAGCGAGAGTGAAAGGCGAGGGCGGGCAAAAGCCTTCCACCTGGCCGGTCAGGTAAAGGTCAAGCCAAAAGAGTGTATGGAAGGCCAGATACCAAACTGGGTTTTTCTTGGAGTCGTCCACCCACAGTTCTTCGGGACACTCGGAAACTGCGTTCTCGAGCATCTCGATCGCGGCACCGAACTGCTGCCAGAGAATGGGCCTCCAGGTGAGGATATCCAACGTGGGCTCCCTTCACGGCACATCATAGAACGCCGCCGGCATCAGCACCCAGAATAAGTGGCTGGCACCTCTAGCTGGGGCCATCAACCGATCGCGACCAGGTATAGTGCCGCCCACGGTGATCGACTCGAAACCAACGAGATCGTCATGAACGGGGCCGCCTGGCTGGACGAGGTTCTCGCTCAATACCGGTACCGGAAAGACCAGTGTGAGCGAGCGATCGCCCAGGTGACCGACGAACAGCTCTTCGAGACCGTCGGTGAGATCCCGCTGTGCCTCGCAGCCCAAATGAAGCACCTGGGCGGCAACCACCGCTCACGCTGGCGGGACTTCCTGACAACCGACGGCGAGAAGGCCGATCGGAACCGCGACGGCGAGTTCATCGTCGAGGACGAGACGCCGGAGTCGATCCGGGCGACCTGGGACGAGGGCTGGCGGATCACCTTCGACACACTCGAGAGCCTGGGACCGGGGGATCTCGAAAGAACCGTCACGATACGCGGCGAGCCGCTGACGGTGGTCCAGGCTATCCAGCGCAATCTCACGCACCTCGCCTACCACACGGGCCAGATCATCTCGCTCGCTCGACACCTCGCGGGTGAGAGCTGGCAGACGCTCAGCATCGCGCCGGGCAAATCCGAGGCGCATAACGCCAGAATGCGCGAGAGGTGGGGCGACTGGGGCGGGTAACGATGCGGAAACACCTTTCAAACAGTCGGGTTGTTGTGGAATGCGCATCATACTGAAGAGTTCGTGCCCAGCCTGTTAGACGCACATTCGGTGACGGCTCTTCGGAGCTGATCGCCGATCCGGCGAAAAGGGTGGCACCTGTCGGTGGGGGGCGAAAAGGGTGGCACCTGTCGGTGGGGCACCTGTCGGTGGGGGCACCTGTCGGTGGGGGCACCTGTCGGTGGGGCACCTCTAATCTCGCACCTATCGCGCGGCCGACCCACTGCC
The DNA here is from genome assembly GCA_024224155.1 of bacterium. NCBI lineage: Bacteria > bacterium. Next base: position 16,991 of record JAAENP010000371.1, on the reverse strand, counting down.
GGCGGAGGTCACTCCTCCCGCCGTTCCTCCCACTGTCCCTCCGCCCACCTCTCCAACCCGTGCTGGGTCTCGTAGTGCTGTGCGAACCGCCTCGCCTTCGCGTCGCCGGCAAAAAGTCGCATCGGCGCCGTGAGGCAGCCTGGCGGTTTGCCGGCGGCTGGCTGGCCGCCACCGGTCATCGCCGAGACGTCGCTCAGCGTTTTAAAGCCCGCGAAAACCAGGAAGAAGCCGCGCGGTCCTCCGAGCCACTCCATTCCCACCATGCCGGATATGATTGTCAGATGGACGACGATCACGCGCCCGAGGACAAGGTTCGCGAGCCGCCTAACCCAAGCGAATGTGCGCGATGCCAGCCCGATCGCGTCGTAGAGAAAGCCCAGGAGCAGGAAGATCGAGATGACGCCCAGCCCCTGGAGAACCGCTATAGGATCGACGCCCGCGGCGTCGGGGAACTTCTCGGGGATCGCGAGAAAGAGAATCAGCGCTAGAAACAGCCCGTGACCGGCCGTAAGAATCAGCGCGGTCGACAGGAACTCCCAAAGGAAGCTACCGCTCCCCGCCTTTCGCATACCCGACGACAACCCCGCCTCCCAGTGTCCTCGTTTCTCGGTCGAGCGGCGGTGCAGCCAAAGGCGAAGACCGACAAGGAGTGCGATGAAGACGTTCTCGCACCAGTAGAGTGCGAGCGCCGTGGAGGCGGTCCACTCCGAGGCCAGCACCCCGAAGGCCGGCACCGAATTGACGCCGAGAACCTGAAAGAGACGAATACCGCGCCCCATTGTCCTTGCGAGGGTATCTCACGGCGAGACGTCGAGTCGTTCGCCTCTACAGAGAGCGCCAACATCTCCGCCCCCGACAACGCCTCCCCGGTTGTTGACTCCAACTTGCCCCTGACAGCGTCATGCAAAGACCAGAAAGAGCCAATTTCTACCTGCCCTCCTAGGAGCCCTTCTAGAAGAGGGTGGCACCTAGTCCCCCCGGGACTGCGTGGACGGAGTGCTGCGCATCGCGGGCGAGGGACCCTGCTTTCTCGCCACCATCACTCGCTCGGCCAGTGAACTCCACCCGGCGATCAGCACACCACGACCAGGTTCCCCGAGAATAGGTGGCTTTTAGCCACGCTAACATGATCCAACCCATGACGATGAAAGGTCTTGCCATGATTCGACTCGTCCGCGCATCACTCATGTTGACGCCGCTGCTGCTCTCCGTGCCGGCCGCCGCCCTTGAGATCGCCGTCTCGTTTTCAGCCGAGCAGAGCGAGGAGGCGATCGATGGCCGCGTGCTGCTTCTGCTCTCGACCGACGACAAGGACGAGCCGCGTAACCAGATCAGCTGGGACGTCACCCGCAGCATGCAGATCTTCGGCGTCGATGCGAACGGGATGAAGCCCGGCGACCTTGCGGTCTTCGGTACCGAAACCTTCGGCTATCCCGTCCGCCGCCTGGGGGACTTGAAGCGCGGCAAGTACTACGTTCAAGCCGTGCTCCACCGGTACGACACCTTCACGCGGGCCGATGGCCACACGCTGAAGCTGCCCGCCAGTTGGAAAGCCGGTCAGCGTTGGAACAGCGAGCCCGGCAATCTCTACAGCAATCCCCAAGAGGTCGAGATCGATCCCCAGGCGGAGAATAGCCTGCTGATCGAGCTCGACCAGGTGATCCCCCCCATCACACCCCCGGAGGACACGGAGTACATCCGTCACATCGAGATCAAGAGCGAACGACTCTCAGAGTTCTGGGGTCGGGAGATGACTCTCGGCGCCCACGTGCTCGTTCCGCGAGGCTTCGACGAGCTCCCGAACGCCCGCTACCCACTCATGATCTTCCACGGGCACTTTCCCGCCGACTTCGGCGGCTTTCGTACCGAGCCGCCCGACCCGGAGCTCGAGTGCACCTACAGCGAGCGCTTCAAGATCGACTGCTACAACCGCGTGCAGCAGCAGGAAGCCTATGATTTCCATCGGAAGTGGACCTCAGAGAACTTCCCGCGCTTCCTGATCGTCGAGATCCAGCACGCCAACCCGTTCTACGACGACTCCTACGCCGTGAACTCTGCGAACCTCGGCCCCTATGGCGATGCCATCACCTATGAGCTCGTGCCGGAGATCGAGAAACGGTTCCGGGGAATCGGCGAGGGGTGGAGCCGCTTCCTCTATGGTGGTTCGACTGGTGGTTGGGAGGCTCTGGCCGCACAGATCTTCTACCCCGACGAGTACAACGGCGCCTTCGGCGCCTGCCCGGACCCGATCGACTTCCGGGCCTATATGACGGTGAACATCTACGAGGATTCGAACGCCTACTGGCAGGAAGGCCCGTTCGGTCGAACCGAACGTCCGGCCCAGAGAGACTACCTGGGGCACATCACAGCAACCGTTCGGGACAACAACCATCTCGAGCTGGCTCTCGGCACGAAAGGCCGATCCGGCGATCAGTTCGACATCTGGGAAGCGGTCTACTCACCGGTCGGCAAAGACGGCTACCCCGCGCGGATCTGGGACAAGCGGACCGGCGAGATCGATCACGAAGTGGCCGAGCACTGGAAGAGGTACGATCTGCGGCGAGTGCTCGAGGAGAACTGGAAGACCCTGGGCCCAGAGCTCGAGGGCAAACTGCACATCTACTGCGGCGACATGGACAACTATTATCTGAACAACGCCGTCTATCTGATGGAGGAATTCCTGGAGTCGACCACAGAGCCCTACTACGGAGGCGTCGTGGACTACGGTGACCGCGCCGAGCATTGCTGGAACGGCGACCACGAAAACGGCAACCATCTCTCGCGGCTGCGCTACAACACGTTCTACCTGCCGCGAATCATGCAACGGCTCGCGAGGTCGGCACCGAACGGAACCGTCCTTCCCTGATGTGATGCCGGGCCTCTGGCCATGAGAGCCGCGCCCTCTCTGGACCTACTCCATCCCCCACCTCATGACCGAGAACCGCATCTCGATCACAGCTGCCGAACTACGATTCTCTAGCGGGGCACGAATAACACGCCCGTCCGGGGCTGATCCTGGCCTCGGCACGCGCGGGCGACGACCTCTCCCCGGTCGTTCAGATCGACCACGTCGAAGATCTCGAGATCGAGGCCGTTTTCGTCGATGACCTGCTGCAGGTCGACCAGCCCCTGGCCCGAGTCGAAATAGACAAAGAGCACTCCCTTGCGGGTCACCGTGCACCTGGGAGTACTCCAGGGCCGCCGCGTCTTGATCTCCGCGATGAAGTCACCGCGATCGTTCACGTCGATCACCGTGGCATGTCGAAAGGTGAGCTCGCTGCCTGTGTCCTCGAAGGCCTCCTTCAAGTTGACCGACTCGAACCCCCCGGCCGCGTCCCAGCTGAACACCGTGTCGCCGGATCGATCACGTATCGCTGTTCCGCGGACGACGCCGGCCTTCGAAATCCACCGCGCCCAGCCACTTTCAAATCCGCTCGGGAGGATGTCCACAAAGCCCTGCTTGGGCGTGTGGACGTAGGGCCGGGGCGGACCACCGCTATCGTATTTATGAAGCGCCGGCCGTGTGTAGTATCCGATCACCTCGCCGTTGGCGCCCAGCTCCTCCAAAAAGAACTCGAACCCCTCCGGTCCGAAGCGCTCGAGGCTCTTCCTTTGGCCCGGGATCAGGACGTTGGGATAGATCTCGAGGGCGAACTCACCGGCGTCGTTGACCCGGATCTCTTCGACCCACCCGGGAAGCCGTCCGTACTGCTTAGCAAGGTCGATCCATCCGCGGTCCCCGAGGTAGAGCAGAGCCGCTAGCCTCTTTCCGGCGCGCGGGCGAGCCACGCCGGCCAGATTGCCGCCATCGGTCAGATCGTGGAAGATGAAACCGTTTCGGATCCACCGCTTGGAACCCTTTCGAAGCAGGTCGAAACCGGAGTCGGGGTTGTAGAGAAAAAGCTCTGTACGCAGTTTTCCGCGCCAGTACGCCGGACGGAAAGTCTCGCCGAACGAGGTCCCTCTGCGGTTGACGAGGTAGACGTCAGTGACCAGAGTGTCGAAGGGATCCACGACGCTCGAAACGCCGGTGTCAGAATCGAAACGAAAGCCGGTCCAATAGTCGAAAGAGAAGGGGCTTTCTTCCTCCCAGAGCGACGCGCCCCCGACAACGCGGCCTCTGTTGTCGATCCCGGTCGGCTGGACGTCACGAAAATCTCCCATTCGGGTTTCGACGGGTGGTAGTTCGATGGCGGAGAAGCCGTCGGGGGCGGCGAATAGTGGAGCGGCACCGCCCGGCAAGCCGATTGAGAAGGGTGTCCCGAGCAGGCCGACAATGCCCGCCACTGCCGCAGTACGGGATCGGACGGAAGTCTCGAGCATGATCGGTACCTCCAGCCCGAACCCTATCAAGAGCTGTCCAAGGTGCCAGACACCTATCCCAGCACCGGGTCTGCGGCCGACACCCAATTCCCCGGATTAGGTGGCTGGCACCTCTACAGCACCTCTACACCACCAGCCGAATGCTCGAGATCGAGTTCGCAGCCCAAGAAAAGGGTGGCACCTCTATCTCGGCTAGCTATCTCGCACGCTTTTCCCAGCAGCGCTACGTATTGCCTCCCCAGATAGTCATTCCAGAAGAGCTGACCATAGTGCAGCCGCCAACACCGGGTTCTCGAATTCTTCTTTCCTCACTCCACCAACCAAGAAAGCCAAGCTATCGGGAAGCCACAGGAACTCCAACTCATCGCCCTTTTCTGCTCCTGGAATAGCTCTCACTAGGCGCTGCCTGTCTTGGGCGTTGTTTCCGCGATCAGGCAGGTCTGCGAGGTACTCGGAGAAGATCTCTTGCATGTCCTCTTGACCCACGTTGCGGACCATGTGCATCACAAGGAGCTTCTTCTCGGACTCCCGGATTATCCTGCGCCGCTGATCAAGACTGGGACTCCGCACGAACTGTCCACCAGGACCTTCGGTATAGAGCTGAGGTAACCTGATTGGGATCGATCCCCCACCCCATGACGGAGAACCGCATCTCGCTCACTGACGCCCTGTCCGATGCCTGGGATCGGATGAAGACGATTCTGTTCCGTCCGTTCGACCTCAAGAAGTGGATGGTGCTCGGGTTCACCGCTTGGCTGGCGGGACTGGCGCAGGGTGGGCAGAGCTTCAGCTGGAATGTCGGCGGCGGGGCGGACTCGAGCGAGTCGGAGGTCTGGGCCTCGGGCGGCTCGGAAGCTATGCCCGCGAGCGCGAGGCTGGAGACGCGAACCGACTGGCCCGACTGGGATCATTGGGTCCAGTGGCTGCTCGAGCATCCATTCTGGTTCGCGGCGGGTGTCTTCGGTTGCCTTTTTCTGCTCACGCTGCTTGTGGTGATCCTCTGGCTCTCGTCACGCGGCAAGTTCATGTTTCTCGACAACGTCGTGCACGACCGAGCCGAGGTGGTCCGGCCCTGGAACCGCTATCGGCGTCTCGGCAACTCGCACTTCGGCTTCCAGCTCGCTTTCTACGGCCTGTTCATGGTCATCGTGCTCGGGGCGGTGCTCTTGGTGATCGCCATCACTTCGGGCTCGGGTATGACCTTCGGCGCGCCCGGGGCCGGTCTGGGATTGATCGTCTTGCTGCCGGGTGTAGTTCTCGTCGTCCTCATCGCCGCCTACATTCAGTACTTCCTCGACGGCTTCGTGGTGCCCCTGATGTACCGCTACGACCTGAGGGTCCTGGACGCCTGGAGCCGCTTTGGCGAGCTCTTCCGCCGACACCCGTGGGCGCTGTTGCTCTCCGGGATGTTTCTTCTGCTGCTCGGCCTCGCGGCCATGGTGGTGGTCGTTGTGGCCGGTCTGCTGACCTGCTGCATCGGTCTACTCCTCGTGATCATTCCCTACATCGGGACGGTAGTCCTCCTCCCGATTCCGGTGACCTACCGCGGATTCACCGTCGCGCTTCTGGACCAGATGGACCCCGGGTACTTTCCGGATCAGCGCACAAGCGGTGACAGACCACTCCTTTAGGAAAGGCGGTTGCTCTGCCTTCGCTTCCGACTTTACGGACCGGCGGCCAGCGCGGCGATCTCGGCGGCACTCAGCGCCCGATCGTAGATGAGCAGCTCATCGATGAGCCCGTCGAAGAACCGGTCCTCGTCCTCGCGCTTGCCGAAGTGGACGGCTCGGGCGGACGAATCAATCGCGTCGGTCTTCGCCTGCGGCGTCGCGGCGTCCAGGACACCGTTCACGTAGATCCGCTTGTCGACGCCGTTGTAGACCGCGGCCACGTGCAGCCACTCGTTGTTGGTGAAGACGAAGTCCGAGATCATGTCCTGACCGTCGAGGCGGAAGCGGATGCGGTTTCCCTCGGTGTAGAGAGCGTAGACGTCCGAGCCTCCGGCATCGGTGCGCTTCGAGATGATCCGCGAGCCCACCGCGACGCCACCGGTATGCGGATAGATCCAGGCCGCGAGTGTGATCTCGGTCCCGGTGATGTCGAGAGCCGAGGTGTTGGCGACTAAGACGTGATCGGCACTGCCGTCGAAGTCGAGCGCCGTTTCACCGGAGCCGGGTACACCGGGAACCCAGCCGGCACCTACTACGGTGCCGTCGCTCGCGCCGGTCTCGTCCGAGGCGACCGGTCCCGAGCCCTCGTTCAGGCGCCAATGCCCGGCGAGCCCCGACCTCGGTGTCGCCGTGGCCTGGTTCGAGAACGGTGACGCTTTGGCGCTGACGTCCTCGGCTATGACCCGGTAGTAATAGGTCGTGTCGTTGGTAACCGTGGTGTCGACGTAGTCGCTCGGTGCGATCAGGCTCGAGACATCGGTGTAAGGCCCACCGGAGGTCGTCGACCGATAGACGCGATAGCCGGCGAGGTCGGGCTCGGTGTTATCCAGCCAGTCCAGGCTCACCTGTCCGTCTCCCGCCAGCGCTGTGAGCTGGTTCGGCGCCGCGGGCGGCGGGTCGCCGGGCGGAATCGCGTCGCCGATCTGGGCCACGAGCGTGCCTTCGACAGAGAAGCCGTTGTCTAGTCGGATGAGGTTGCCGGCCTTGAAGGTCGCGTCGCCGGTGCTGCCCACCACGAAACCGCCCGCCCCCGCCCGCAGCTCGTTGCAGGCCTCGAAGAGCTGCATTCCGGTTACGGTCTGGGGTGGAAGGTCAACAATGGAGGCGACCATACACGCCATGAACGAAGCGCCGCAGGTGGTGTCGACGACCATCCAAACGCGCCCATCCCAGCAGTCCGGATCCCCGGTCCAGTCGTCGAACTCGAAGCCGAAGTCGGGAGTTGTCGAAAGGTCGACCTCGCTCGCGAACATATAGTCTTCCTCGCAGTCCGTGCCGCAGTCGATGCCCGGTGGCGAGCTCGCGACCGAGCCATCGCTCGGAGGCGTGATCGTCAGGGTTCGGCTGGCCGCGTTCTCGTCACGAAGCAGGAGAACCCAGTCATCCGTGCTGGGCGGCGTGAGCTCATAGTCCGAACCTGCCGCGAGAATCCCGACCGAAGTCTCGAGCCCGGTTCGGGGATCGAACCAGGTCGCGTCGTAGTCGCCCAGAAGCCCGGTGAGCTTCACCTGAAGCGGGTTGGTCGATCCGGAGTCCCAAGTGTCGTTGGCGCCCAGGTAGAGGTAGACGATCGTGGTGCGTGCGGGGTCGGCGATGGCCCAGCCGTTTCCGACCAGAGAGCCCTCGGGAAAGAGAGAGCCGAAGACCCCGGCAAGCCTCTGGTCCGTGAACTGTTGGACGAGCCGGAGCCACTGCTCGGAATCAAGCTGGGTTTCGATACCGGCGACCGTGAACGGATTGTCACAGTTCGAGGGACCGCTGACGCAGTCGTTCGCGACGTTGTGGCGCACATGGAATCCGACACCGCCGGCGAGCAGCGCCTTCCAGCCCGTTCGCCGGATGTCGCCCGGCGTATGCCCGTTGATGCCGGTTCGGTCCTCGCCGAAGTTGTCGTTGTTGGCCGTGGCCTCGGCCGCGGCATTGAAGGCCGCGAGCATCCGGCTGAACTTCGAGTTCCGCTCGCCGACGCTGTTGTACGTCCTCACGCCGGCGCTCATGAACGACGTGTCCTGGCCGCTTTGTCCTCGGCTCGACACCGGGCGGCCGTAGGGGTCCAGGGACTTGACCAGGTTGCCGTACCAGTCGTGCCAGGTGGCGGCGGAGCCACGGTACTCCCAGATATCGATGCCGCTGTTGAAAAGGACGACCGGAAAACCCGCGAGCCGAGCCACAGCGTAGCGGACTAGGAAAGCCTCGGTGGCCGATTGGCCGCCGAAGGTCGGCTGCCCGCCATCGTCGGTGTAGAGCATCACGTCTACGCCGATGCCGCGCTCCGCCAGGATCTCGAGACGCTCCTCGAGCCGGTCCCAGAGGACGAGGTCCATCGTCTTGGAGGCGACGCTGTCGAAACAGACGTCGTCTTCACACAAACGGAAGTTCACGAGATGGATGTTGTTGGCCCGTAGGAAGTCGGCGAAGTCTTCGACCTCGGTGGTCGATCCGGCTCCGTGCATGAGCTGAGCAAAGACGCCGATCGGCACGACGTACCCCCCGTCCGAATAGCGCCATTTCTTGCCGGCGGAGGAGAGCAGTCCGCGGCGGGCCGAGGCGATGCAGTCGACCGAGCCGGTCTGATTGTCGAGGTCCGAGTCGCTCGACGAAGTCACCCAGCTCCATTCGCCGATCTTCGTGGGCATGAAGGCGAGCTCCCACGTCTCGCTGCCCGCGTAATAGCCGGGCAGGACGAGCTGGGTACCGCTGGTGGTGTGGGTGAAGGTGGCGTCGACTTCGAGCTCGAACGGGTTGCCCGAGAACGTGGCGTTGCCGAGGGACACGATGTGGCGGTCCCATTGACCCACCGGAACCTGGGCCTCAGCCGAGGCGGCGGGGACCAGAAGCAGGGCTAGGAGAGCAAAGTGGCGTCCCGGCATTGAAGGACCTTACTCGGCACCCCGAACGCTGCACGGCGGCGCAGGTCACACTAGGTATCGAGTCTACAAGGCTGACCTCGCGGCCTGACGCGGGCGAACCGGAATAATCCTGGCCCCAGGGCCCAGATTCTGCTTTCCGCCAGCGAACCGCTATTCAGAAGAACGACTGGGTTGCGACATTCTTCAAAGCGAGGGTTTCAACTAGAGGAAGGCTGGCACCTGGGAAGAAAAGGTGCCTGTCCCCTTTTCTTCCCGAGAACTGCTGAGAGAAGGGCGTTACCTCATGGGCCAAGGCATGGGAGATCTTGCGCCGAGCCACGTCAGAACGGACAAACCCCTCGGCTCACCTCGCAGGCCTTCCGTTGGCAGTCCTCGAATCGACCTGCACATGCACCGCTCCCGACGTACCAGTCCGGCCGCGTAGCCCGATCCGAACCCGCGAGCTCGAGCAGATTGAGTGCAAGTTGATTGATCGAGTGTTGCGAGAACGGATCATTCGACGAAAAGCGAAACGTCAGGCTCTGCTGGTGCCGCCGAAGCGGCCTCGACATTCCGCCCCATCCGCGGACCACGCCGCGAATCGCGGCGAGAAACTCCGCCGACTCGTTGATCTGATAGATGCGAGACTCAGCGCCCAGCTGGGGCCTGCAGCTGCAGGCCTCGCGTCGCTGCTCCTTTGAGAAGCCTTTCTCGCCAGTCACCGGGCTCGAATTGAAGACGATCGCCTGCAGAAACCGGCCGGGCTGGTCGTACAAGACATGCTGGGCCAGACCACCGCCGAGCGAATGCCCGGTCGTATAAAAGACCAGTTCTCGCCCAGGAAAGAGCTCTTCGGTTGCCGTCTCGACGAGGCGCCGCGCAGCCTGACGTGCTCGCGGGTACTGATCCTCGCCCCAACGCAGGAGCCATCGGCCATTGGATTTTAGGTCCTCGAGACCGTCCGTCCCTCGAAACGCGATCGCGATCTCTCTTTCGTCCCTCACCCAGACGCGGAAAAAGAGTCCGGTCTCATCTTGGCGTGAGGGCACAAGCTCATGCACTAACAGCGCCCAGCCCTGACGACGCAGCAGTTCCGTCAGCCGGTCCCAAACCTCGGCGTCCCGCGGCGACGCGAGATCTGTAGCGTCACCGCCCTGGTACGCGAGAGCCGACATCGCCGCAAAGGCAACGAACCGTCTGGCTACCGCCGCCTCGTCGTCGAGGAAGATTCTGAGACGCGATGATTCAACGTCTGGTAGCCCGGCCAGTGCCTTCACCACACTCCACCACGGGCAAGTGTTGACGGCCGGGCCGTCTGGGAACGGGCCGCCCTGCGCCGATGCCGGACGGTCACAGAAACTCAGGCTGACAATCAACGCCGCCGCGGCCGCGCTGATCACACGCATCGCGACTTCATCCGGAGCCTTTCGCACACATTGGGTTTTCAGAGACTTCGGTACTGAACTACGGCCCAATGCTTGAAACGGATTGTCGTGACTCCTTCTCCGCTAGAGGTGCTCGCTAGAGGGCACCCGTTTCTTCCAAATCTGCTCTTCTACACGCAGCGGCAGTCGCAGCGTCCCGTGGCCAGGTGGTACGTGTCCACGCACGTGTCCAACCAGAAGAAGCAAGCGGCTCCAGCGGTTGTGCAGGCGGTGCCCACGCCAGGTGTGCAGGTAGCACCAGCGGGGACAGGTACCGGTGGGTTCGTAAGAGCCGCTGGGGTGCCGTTGACCGTCGAGGCTCCGGCCGGGACGGCTCCTCCGGCGGCCCCAACGGGCGTCGTCGCGCAAAGAACAGGAATGAAAAATGCCAGTACCACAAGGATCGCCAGCAGAATGATCCCCGAAATGAGCCACTTGCATTTCGGACGTTCAACCTTCGGACTTCGCTCTTCAGTCAACAGCTGCCACCTTTCGTACTCCGAATGAGCTTTGCTTGGACTTGTTGACTAGGATGGAGCGCAGGCACGGTTTGTCTCAAAGTGAAGAAGAGGGTGGCACTCATAGTGGCAGAGCTGATCTTGGAGAAAGGTCAGCTATCATCCCAAGCATGAAGAAGAGCCTCGCCTACCTGCTGTCTCTTTTGCTTTTTCTTCTCGCGGCCGGAGCTTCGGCCCAGGAAGAACCCTCCGACAACCAGGAACGACCCGATCTGCTGACTTTCGGTCGGGGCACGGTGTTTGTCAGCCAGAAGGGACTCGCCGGCGGCAGCGCCAGCGGCGCTCTCCTGGCGATCAACGGCGACCCCTACAGGATGGCTCTCGCCGGCGATCGCCAACTACCGGTCGAGTTCGTCTTCAAGCTCCCCGCCAAGACCACCTTCGATCGCTTCGCGGTGCCCAACGTGGTGGAGCAGCCCGGTAACACGACCTTCGTCAAGAACGTGGTGGTCTCGGGTTCGCTGGAGGGACCGGACAGCGGCTACCAGGAGCTGGCCGCCTTCGAGCTCGAAACACACGGGCCGGACGAGCAGCTGACCGAGATCCTGCCCGAGATCCTGACACCGGTTCGCTGGATCAAGATCCACTTCGACGGGGGCATCCATTTCGGCGAGGGCGAGGAAGGAAAGACCAACATCTGGTTCAGCGAGCTCATCGGCAACGGCACCCAGGAACCACGCGAGCTCTCGACCGCCTTCGACGGCATCTGGGACTTCCGAACCGCCGAACGCCTCGACAAGCAGGGGATCCCGCTCGAGCTAAGCCAGACCGGGACAACGATCACCGGTTGTCTCGGCAGAATCGAGCTCCAAGGGACGGTCAACGGTGCGATCGCCCGGGCGACGGGCGTCGACACCAAGGACGGACGTCCGAGCGCCTTCATTTTCGTCGCCGCCGAGGACGGCTCGATTCAGGGGCTCTGGTCTCGCAACAAGGGCCGTTTTGCCCCGCGCACAGCGGTGGACGACCCGACGGTCACCTCGACGCCATGTTCCGAGGCGCCACCGGAACCGAAGGCTTGTGGGGCCTCGGTCTACGTGAACTTCGACGTCGACTCGGCAGTGATCCGACCCGAATCCGAGCAGGTGCTGACGGATCTGTACGACCGGCTGGTCGCCGAGGGGGCCGAGAAGGTCTCGATTGTCGGTCATACTTCGACCGAGGGGTCAGCGGAGCACAACCTCGACCTCTCCGAGCGACGTGCGCAGTCGGTCGTGAAGGACCTGACCGAGCGCGGTTTCGAGGCGGCCAACCTCTCCGCCACCGGCCTGGGCGAGTCACAGCCTCTGATCTCGCCCGACAACACGGAGACGGCTCGGACGCTAAACCGCCGGGTCGAGATCAGCTGCTCCGAGACTTGAGCCGTCATTGCTTTCCTCCCGGTCGCGCGGTTCGAGATCTTGCGACCCTCCTGGGCAAAGTCCTCTGACCCCACCTGGGCAGGCATCCTCCTCGGGGGGAAGAGGGAAAAAGGGTGCCTGTCCCCTTTTCCCTATTCTAGGATCGGCTCGACTACCCGATTCAATCACTGGAGCCCCAGATGCGCCGAGCACTGATCATCTTCACCGCCATGTTCTCCCTCACGCTTTCTTCGTGCGTATCCGAGACAACTGGACTCGACAACGCAGAGGCTTCCGCGGCGGATGAGTTCCATGCCTTGCTTGATGAGCACTGGAGCCGTTCCGTCGAAGAGAAGATCTACTTCCGCAACGATCCCGACGCCTGGCGAATGGATGGCCCGCTCTCGGAGCACACCACGGAGGCGCGTATACGGCGACAGCAATTCAACGAGCTGATGCTGGAGAAGCTCGCCGAGATCGACGCGGAGCTGCTCGGCAGGAACGATCGCGTTTCGTATCGACTATTCGAGTATGAACGCAAAACCGAGCGCGACAGCTACAACTTCTATGATCACCGGTTTCCGATTACCAGCTTGTTCGGCTATCACACCTATTTTGCCGAAGCCCCGGCCAACATGTCTTTTCTCACCGGCGAGGACTACGACAAGTACCTGGTCAGTCTCGCTGACTTCACGCGCTACAACCGGGAGCGCATCGCTGAGCTGAGAGAAGGCGTCGAAACAGGCTACACGCACTACTGCGAGAGCATTGCGGGCTACGGCGCGACCATTGATACCCACATCGTTTCGGAGCCGACCGACAGCGAGCTGTTCGTGCCGTTCGAGTCGTTTCCTTCGAACATCGATAACGCTCGCCGGGCCGAGTACATCGACAAAGGCACGGCACTCATCAACAACGTCGTCGTTCCCGGCTATCGGGAACTGAAGCAGTTCTTCGAGCTCGACTATTTTCCGAACTGCCGGAAGGAAGTCGGCATTACGGTGCTCGAAGGCGGCAGCGACTACTACCAGTACCTGATCGAGTACTTCACAACCACCAGCATGACGCCGGAAGAGATCCATCGACTGGGTCTGTCGGAGGTCGAACGAATTCGCGGTGAAATGCAGGCGATCATCGAATCCGTCGGCTTCGAGGGCGATTTTCGGGCGTTCCTCGAGTATCTGAGGAAAGAGCCTTCGTTCTACGCGAAGAGCATTCCCGAGTTGTTGGGGCGGGCGGCGCTGATCAGCAAGACTGCCGAAGGTGAGCTGCCCCGTTTCTTCACGCTCCTGCCGCGTGGTACCTACAGAATCAGCGCGAATCCGAACCGCGGCACTTTCTATATGCCGTCATCCGGCGATGGGACCACATCAGCCACGTACTTCGTCGGCACGGAGAGTCTGGACGCACAGCCTTTCTATACCCTGGAATCGCTCACCCTTCATGAGGGTGTGCCGGGGCACCATTTGCAGTCCGCACTCGCGATGGAGATCGGGCTACCCGATTTTCGCCGGACGTTGTATCACTCCGCCTATGGCGAGGGCTGGGGACTCTATTCGGAAAGACTCGGCAAAGAGATGGGCTTCTATCAGGATCCTTACAGCGACTTCGGGCGCCTGACCTACGAAATCTGGCGGGCCGTGCGACTCGTCGTTGATACTGGCATGCACGCGTTCGGCTGGTCCAGGCAGCAGGCTATCGACTACATGCTCGACAACACGGCGGCGAGCACGCTCGAGACGACTCGTGAGATCGACCGGTACATCACCTGGCCTGCACAGGCGCTGTCGTACAAGATCGGCGAGCTGAAGATCCGCGAGCTACGCAAGCGAGCCGAAACCGCCCTCGGTCCGGACTTCGACTTGCGCAAGTTCCACGACACGGTCGTCGGCAATGGCTCGGTCCCGATTGCCGTGCTCGAGTCGATCGTCGATGAGTGGATCTCGGAGAACACGGGCTAGCCGGTTCACTCGATGCCCCTCCGAGTGACCAGGTATGTGGCAAAGCTCCCCAGCCAGTGGCCGCCCTCGTAGTGCTCACCGGTGACCGACGCGAGACCGGCCTGCCGGTGGCGCAGCCCCGTCGCCTCGAGAGCGTCACGCCGCGGATCCTCTTCCGGCAGGCCGGAGGCGATTCCCTCGATCATCCACGCCCGGCTCAGGTTCAGACCGTCCAAGTGTGCGAGCTTGGGGTCGGTCGGGTCGGTCACCACCGCCGGCTCGATCCACGCGCCGAATCCGTCGATCGGAATGCCCGGTAAGAATCCGGTCAGCCAGGAAGCAAAGGGCATCGCATCGAGAACCCGTCGCATCAGATCGGCCTCGGCCAGGCAAGGCGAGAGAAAATCCTGCCCCGAGGGCTCATAGGCGAGCGGACAGTCCCGATCCGAAAGATAGAAATCCCGAACTCGGCCCGCGAGCAGATCCTCCATGTCAGGGTCGCCCGCAATCCGGGCCCAGTCGAGGATGAGGCCGAAAGCAAAGGCCGTCTGCGAGTGCTCGCCGACCCGGATCGGATGCGTGAGCTTTGGCAGCCACTCGCGAATCCGATCGGCCGCCACCTTCTCGAGGGGCGCGAGTTGCCGCGCCCACGCGTCCGCCTCCGGGTCGTCCCACTCCCGCAGCTCCCCGGTCAGTTGCAGCAGCCAGGCGAGGCCGTACGGCCGCTCGAACGACACTCTCCCCTCCCCCGAGAGATACTCGGCCTCGGCCGCGATCTTTGCCGGCTCCAGGCTCTTCGCCACCGCTGCCCGCGCCGACGCCGCGAACTCCTCCGCGGGTTGCGTCCGCGCCAGCCGCACCAAGAGCCAGTGGCCGTGCACCGCCGAGTGCCAGTCGTAACAGCCGTAGAACGCCGGCGTCAGCTCCCGGGGCGGACGCACGTCGCCGTCGCCCTGGAGCACGTGCGCGATCTTGTTGGGATACTCGCGGTGGAGGCAGTCGAGCGCGAGGCCGGCCAGATTCGCCGCCACCGCCCCGTCGACCTCGCCGGCCGCGGCCCGAGCCTCACCGCCCGGCAAAGTGAAAGCGGTTAGGAGCGCCAGCGCACTGGCGATCAGACGATTTCTCATCCGCGCAGAATATCCCAGGGCCTGATGGCACCCCCGGCGCGACCTCTCCCTTCGCCCGCCCGTTCGGGTGGCGCATTCTCAGCGTCGGCGGGCGTAGCGTTTTGAATTACCTCGCGAGAAAGGGTCACTTGCCGTCGGATTACCGAAGGGCGTCTTCAAGAACCCAAATTCAGAGAGATAGGAGGGTCTATGTCCGAAGAGAAGCCATTGAGTCTGGAACAAGCAGCGGCGTCGCTCATCACCCGTTTCGTGAACGCGTTCAACCGTAGTGATGAGGCTCTGTGCGAGGAATTCTACACAGAGGATGCTCTGGTCCTGTTGGCCGCCCGAGAGCCTTTGCAAGGCCATGACGAGATCAAGGCGGCGATGAGCGCGTATGCTGGTGCAAAGCTGACGCGATCTGATCCAATCGTCGTCAGCGAGAGCGGCGACCTGGGTTACTACGCGGTGCGATATGAGTTTGAGGCTCCGTCGGCCAGCGGCTCTGCTTCAAAAGAGACAGGCAAGAGTCTTGTCGTCCTTCGGCGTCAAGCTGACGGCTCCTGGAAAGTCGCGGTTGACGCGGCGATTATGGACGCCTGAGCGGCTAAGAAAAGGGTGGCACCTTTAAGCGGGGGCTCCTGCGGCACCTCAACAGGGAGCTAGGAGTTGCCTAGCTGAATCAGCCACTAGGCTGTCCTCAGAAGGGCTGACATTCTTGGTGCGATAGGTTTACGATCTACAACAATGCAGGTTGTGAGATTTCGTAAGAGACCGCGTTGACCTGGTCCCGCTTATCCTCTTTTCAGGACACGGGACTGCTCGGGGGCGGTTGGAAGGCGCCACAATGACACGATTTGGGAGTTCATTGATAGAAGCCCTTCAGGGAAGCATCGAGATCGGCAGCGCCATGGTTACTCCCTTCCTCAGGCCCCGACGCCGGAGATGGGGAGCGACCGACGAAGAACTCGAAGAATCCTATCCAGGCGACGAACTCGTCCCCGATCCAAAATGGACTGCCAATCACGCGATTTCGATCAACGCAACGCCGGAGCACATCTGGCCATGGATTGCTCAGATCGGCCAGGGTCGAGGCGGATTCTACAGCTATCAAAGGCTCGAGAACCTCGCCGGGAGCGAGATCGAAAACACCTCTCGTATCCTCGAAGAGCATCAGCACATTCGAGCGGGCGACCCGATCAAGCTGCACGTGGAGGCGCCGCCGATGACCGTAGCCATCGTCGAAAAACCCACGACTCTTGTGTTGCACGGCAATCCCGCCGAAGCGGACGGCAGCGCGGTGCTCTCGACCAGCTGGGCTTTCCTACTCCTCGAGCAGCCAGATGGGACCACAAGACTCCTCTCCCGAACTCGCTACCACCACAATGACGATTTCCGCTCTAAGCTTATGGGAGGTCAGTTGCTGATAGAGCCCATATCGTTCGTGATGGAGCGCAAGATGCTCAAGGTCATCAAAGCGCTCGTGGAGTCATCTGGACGCTGACTCTACTCGGCCCTTGCGAAGAACACCCGCTGGCCGTCGGTGGTGTCCTGGAAGGCGACGTAGACGTTTCGAGCCACCTCGACTACGGCCTGGGGGCGGAACTGATCATCGCTGTACCCCGCCACCGAGATGAGGAGGAGGATCTTGCGGTGTTTTCGGGCGCAACGATCGTGATGAAGGACGAGTATCAGTGAAGGTGCCCAGCCAAACTGAACGGCTGAGGCAGGCACGGAATCCAACTCGATTCCGTTGAGCGAGGGCTTCGGATCTACGCTCCGAATTATGCAAGCCCTCCGCGTGAGCCGCCGAAGCTG
>JAAENP010000370.1 GCA_024224155.1 bacterium | reverse complement strand
TCGAGGTCGCGGCCGTCACCGATCCATCGGCCGTAAACGCGGGCTTGAGCGAGCGGATCCTCTCCGGATCGGGCTCACGCGGCCCCTCGTCCCGGACGACCACAAAACCGTTGTTGGCAATCGGCACCACTTCCTTGGCGAAAGCCCCGTTCTCCCAGGCCGCGAGGGCCTTGGTGTGGGAGCGCATCGCGAATTCCTCTTGCTCTTCCCGCGGGATGTCGAGTTCCAGGGCCAGGTTCTCGGCGGTCTCGCCCATGCCGATGTAGTACTCCATGTCATAGAGCTGGGGATGGAACGACGGGTTGAAGCCTCCCATGGGAATCGCGAACATGTCTTCGACCCCGACCGCGATACCGCACTCGGCGTCTCCGGTCAGAATCGCCTGGGATAGCTGATGGACGGCGTCCATGGAGGAGCCGCAGAAACGGTTCACCACCTTGCCCCCCGACTCGAGCGGGATCCCGGCCAGCAGTGCCACGCCACGGGCCAGAAGCATGCCCTGGGTGCTCTCCGGAAAGGCGCACCCCAGAACCACGTCGTCGATTTCGTCCAGGGGCAGGTTCGGCTGCCGCTCGATGAGTGCCTTGACGACCTGGGCGGCCAGGTCATCGGCGCGCGTGCCGATCAACTTGCCCTTCTTGACGCCCATCGGGCTTCTGACTGCATCAACGATGACACTGGTTGGCACGTTCGTCGTAGTCATCAGCTTGTCTCCTTCTTGAATCAACCGAATCGGTACTGTTTGTGATGAAACAAATCGTTGGTCAGGCAGTGGACCTCGGCCACGAAATCAAACGGCAGATGAAGCCTGCCCACCTGGCCGTCGAAATCGGCAGCCAGGCTTTCGGCATAGCCGGCTGAAAGCAGGATCGGCCGCAGGCGGAAGTAGATCCGCCAGACATCTTCGAGAAAGGTCGCGACGACGAGCTTCGCGAGCGACCGGTAGCCGCTGTCTTTAGCAGCCATATCCCCGAGCTGGCGAATCCGGTTCACCGCCGACGACGCGCCGAAGAAGCCGATGATCAGGTCGGCCAGATCCTCGCCGACCACCTGGGCGTTGCGCAGGTCCTGACCGTAGAGCGAGATCGCCTCGTGCAGAAGCCGGACCGTCAATCGGCGAGCGACGTCGAGCGACTCCATCTCCCAAGCGAGGAATTCGTCCGCCGCCGCGCCGGTTGCACCGGTCGTCGTTTTCGCAGCAGGGCCTCCGGACACCTCGAGCCATTCCTTGGCCGCGTCGCGCAGGGGCAGCTCCTCCATCAGCGCCTTCTTGAGGTAATAGCCGTAGATCACCATGCGGTTGATCTCGTTGGTGCCCTCGAAAATGCGGTCGATGCGGGTGTTGCGCCACGCCCCGGCCATCGGATACTCCTCCGAGAAGCCGTTGCCGCCGTAGATCTGGATGCCGTGATCGGCGAGCTGGAACATGGATTCGGATCCGACGATTTTCGAAATCGAAGCCTCGATCGCGTACTCCTCCAAGGCCTCGATCGCTCGCCGGTCGTATTCAGGATCGTCGGGATCGAGCTCAGCGATGCAGCCGTCCATCAAGCCCACGGTTCGGTAGATGACGCTGTCCAGAATGTAGGTCCGCACCACCATCTCGGCGAGCTTCTTGCGATTGGCCTCGAAGAAGGCGATCGGCTGGCCGAACTGTTGCCGTTCGAGCGCGTACCCGGTCGCGAGATCGGTGACCCACTTGCAGCCGCCGAGGTCCGCGGCGCCGAGCTTGAAGCGGCCGATATTCAGAATATTGAGGGCGATCGAGCCGCCGTCGCCGGGCTTCCCGAGCAGGTTCCCGACCGGTACCCGGACGTCCTCGAGAAACAGGCTCACCGTCGACGAGCCCTTGATGCCCAGCTTCTTCTCCTCGGGCCCTATGGTCAGCCCTTCGCTGCCACGCTCGACCAGGAAGGCGCTCATCAACTTGCCGTCGATCTTGGCGAAGACGGTGAAGAGGTCCGCCCAGCCGCCGTTGGTCACATAGATCTTCGAGCCGTTGAGAACGTACTCGGTGCCGTCCTCGGACAGGCGAGCGGTCGCACCCAGGCTGAGAGCGTCCGATCCCGCTTCGGCCTCGCTCAGGGAATAGGCACTCAGCGACTCCACCGTCGCCAACTTCGGCAGGTACTTCTTCTTCTGTTCCTCGTTGCCGAAGAAGACGAGCGGCAGCGTGCCGATGCCGGTGTGACACGAGAAGGTCACGATCCAAGAGCTGGCCCCCGACAGGGTGAGAGCCTCCACCACCAGGGCCGAAGTCGTCTTGTCCAAGCCCATGCCACCGAAGGCCTCCGGAATATCGATACCGGTGAGCCCGAGCTCGCCGACTTCGCGCAGCAGGCTTCGGCTGAGATCCTCGTTGTGGGTCGCCAGCTCTTCGCGGTGAGGCGCGATCCTCTCGACCGCGAACTCCCGCACCATTCGCTCGATCTCGGTCTGCTCCTCGGAGAACCGCTCCCGGCAGAACACCTCGTGCTCCACCGGTGTGAACAGAAACGAGCCCCCTTTGTCCGTCGCCCGCTCGCCGCTCGGATCCTGGCCGATTCCCGAATCGGCAGGTTGCACTTCGCCCACCGCGGAGCCGGGTCCCTTCGCCTTGGTCAACACCATCAGAAACCTCCTTCCGGAGCTGGAATGGATCTGGGTCAGGGAGCTTGCGGAAGCGGGCTCTGCCGCTCCGCGGCGTAACTCTATCACAAAATGCCGCGACGCGGCACATTCGTCACAATCTGGTCACCGCAAACGGTCGACACCCTTCGGCGGACCTCAGGGCAGGCCCAGGTCGACCGCTTGTATCTACAGCCTTGGCAAAAGAAAAGCCCTGCAGCGGGCAGGGTGAGCGGCCAAACTCGACAGCGAACCAACACCAAGCCCCCCGGCTCGTCTGAACCGGGGGGCTCGGCGTTGGTTCGGGTCAGGTCGTCCGGATCAGTCGCTCTCTGCCTTCTCCTGGATCCCCCTGTAGGCCAGGAAGGCGCCGAAGGCCACGACAGCGAGCGGCCACCACTGCTCGATCCAATCGAGGGACAGACCGAATCGAGTGTGACCCAGAAGCACCAGGCCGAGCACGACCAGGGTCGCGCCGCCGGCGATCGTTCCCCGGAAGCCGGGAACCTGAAAATCGTCCGGCAGTTCGATCTCGGTGCCTCCGGCCAAGGCGTGGTTGTAGAGGGTTGCCCGGCGTCCGGCATCGATCATGTTGTAGAGCCAGAAAAAAGCCAGGAAGATCCCGGCCAGCGGCGTCAGCGGACCGAGCGACTCGGAGGCCAGCAAGCTGATTACGATCGCCGCGACGATCGCGTTGAGGAATCCACGCTGGTAATAGCCCAAATACACCTGCCCCAAACCGGGCATCAGAGAGAGCCAGGTGGCCCGGGACGGTGATTTGCGGCGCGAGTCGACGTAGCTGGTGGACCGGCTCTCGACCGGAGCGGCCGGCGGCGGGGTTTCCGAAAACGCCGGCTGGGCTTGCTGAGCCATTGGAGTTGCGGGTTCGTTCATGATGTCTCCTTGTTTGATTGCTCGTCGTCCGCCGATGCTTCGGTCTCGGCGCTCACAAACCAAGACGCAACCTCCTGGAGAATGGTTCCGGCGGTCTCGCGGGCAGCGATCGCTAGGGTCTCCGCGCGCTCGACGCCGTCGTCCGCAATCGCGCGCAGCCTGATCTCGATCACCTCGCCCATCGTCGAACGAAACTCCTGGTAGCGATCGAGCGGCTGAGTGCGTGCGATCTCGAGCGCTCGTTCCGGCATCGCCTGGAGCGGCGAGACCGGCGTGCCAAAGATGAGCACCAGCACCAAGGTACAGGCATAGGCGAGCTCGGAAGCGAAGCGCGGCCGGCGCACCCACCGCGGCCAGGCCTCGACCCACCAGCGCCGGGCGCGAACCGTCACCGGCAAGGTGCGTCGCAGAACGTCATCGACCAGGCTGGTTTCCGGCCGCACGATCGCGAGCCGGGGCAGATCAAGACGCGACCGCTCGAGCTCGGCAACCAGCTCGGAGCAGTCCGCGCACGACGCGACGTGGGCGGCGAGCAGGTCCCGATCACCGCCCTCCGGCATGAGCCGGTCGGCGAAGAGGGCCAGATTCTCCTCGGCACGACGACATGCGGGCCCACTGGTCTGGCTGAGGACTCCGTTGACGAAAGCACTCGCGAGCTCGGTCGAGGGCTCGACCGGAAGCCGAGCCAGCTCGACGAGCTCGCTGCAAGAAGAGCATCGACCGAGATGCGACTCGCATCGGCTTCGAGCCTCGGCGGAGAGACTCCCTGCCAGAAAGCCCTCGAATTGCGTTTCAAAATCGTGACAGTTCATCGGTCAGGTCCCTGCGGAGGGCTCCATTCTTCGAATCGCTTTCGCCAGCTCTACCCGGGCTCGGCTCCAACGCGATTTGATCGTCCCCAGCGGCGCCGACATCAGGTCGGCGATCTCGACCAGCTTCATCTCCTGGATATCCTTGAGCAGGATCATCTCGCGATTGCGCTCGCTCAGGGTGCCGAGCGCCCGGTAGACCAACCGGTCACGAGCGCTGTCCAGGCAAGCTTCCTCCGGACTCGGCAGCGGGACGCTCAGGTCCGGAGCGTCCTCGAGCGGCACGGAGTGTGCGGGCGTTCGAACGTTCAGCCGCCGGAGCCGATCGATACAGCAGTTCCGCGAGAGCTGCATCACCCAGGCCAGGAATGGCTTATCGGCCCGAACGGTGTGAAGCTTCTGGTACAGCCGGATGAAAATGTCCTGGGCGCTGTCCCGAGCTTCCTCGCGATCCCTAAGGTAGTGGAGGGCGATCGCGTAAACCCTACCCTCCAGTCGCCGGACGAGGGCTTCCCAGGCCAGATCATCGCCCTGCCGGCAGCGCGCGATCAACTCGCTGTAGTCGAACACGGCCTTTTCTTGCTGATGCAACCCAGCCATCTTCTCCTACGACGCAGCCGAAACCCAAAAGGTTCCGCCCGGGTGCCATCTACGAGCAGACGATATTGAAGGTGACTCGCGAAGTGAAGCCCGTCGTAACGATCACGTTGAAGGGGTTGATGTCGACCGTACAGTTGCCGGCGACGTCGGCGAGCCGCGCCGAGTAGCTCCCCGGCGTGACCGAGAAGGTCACCTGATCGTTCAGGCCAATGATCTGCTCGACGTTGAGGCTCGGACCCGTCACCCGAAGGCTGTAGTCGTTGGGGTCGAGATTGGTCCCGGTCGTGATGGTGTCAACCGTGAGGCCGCCGAATACGATATCGATGATGTCGCTGGTGCCGCAGCCGCCAAGAGCAACGGTCAGGCCGAGCGCCGCAAGCAGCACCCTACTCTTGCGCGGTTTTGTCGGTCGCAACTGAAATCTCCTTTTCCAGGGTTGCGGGAGTGGTCCTCCGGATTCTCCGAGCGTCCGAGTTCGACTCGATAGCTTCCACGGTCTCAAGCGGCTTGCCGGTGTCATCCCGAGCCCGCGCGAACGCGATGCGCGAGCCGGTCCCGGGGGCAACGACGGTGAAAGTGAGCTCCGCCCCGGGCGCCGCCCTGGCGCGGAGAGCCAAGAGATCGAGCGCCATGGTGTCCGACTCGAGCTGCCCGGTGCGGAACAGCTCGAGACCCCGACGGGCGTTCCCCTTGGGAAGAGACGCGCCCTCGTTGCCGAACCGGCCGGAGCGATGATGGTCCGTGAGCGACACCGAGGTCGGCAGGGAGTTGTCGAAGTTGCGAAACGGGTTGGGCGGGAAGTGAATCGTCGCCAAGAACTTCTCGAACTTCTTCATCTTCGATCTCGACAGCTTCTTGTCGTCACCCAGAAGCACCCTGAAGGCCTCGGCGAACTCCTCCAGCCCGTCCCGGTCCCCGCGCCAGTGATGCGGCTCTTTGCCGACGATGTCCTGGAGCGTCTGGGTGGCCATCGGACCCTTCATCGGGTGCCAGTCCGGCGGGAAACTGTCCTGCGGAATCAATGACTTGTTCTGATCTGCATTGGACTTCATCTCGCCGTCCGGCGCCCCCAGGTCCCAGGCCAGCCGATCGGTCCGGGCGTCGGCGTGACAGGACGCGCACGAAACATGACCGAGCCCGGAGGTCTTGTGCGTGTCGTAGAGCAGCGGGCGCCCTTTGCGGATCGCCTTGGGAGTCGGGTCGGAGAACTTCTTCCGCAAGATCTGCTTGCCGGAGTCGACGTCGACGACCGAGATCGTCGCGGCGAAGCGATTGAGCACGTAGAGCCGGCCGAGGCCGTCATCCAGGGCCAGCCCGGCGGCGCCCTGGCCGACTTCGATCGTCGCTCCCACGCGCTCGCCGGAGGAGTCCACGACGACCACGTTGTTCGAGCCCATGCCGGCCACCCAGGCTCGGGTGCCGGCCTGGTTCCAGACAATGGCCCTGGGGTCGCCGATCGACCTGTTGCGCGCGGCCTGCGGCACCCGAGCCGACTCGTACGTCAGGTGCGGGTTGAGATCCACGATCGACCGGCTGGAGCCGTCGGGACCTACCAGGGCCAGATTGACTCGGAGAAAACGGCCATTGAGAACCGGCTCAAAGCGCACTTCGTTGATCCCCTCGGTGCCGACCGCCGATACGCGACCGCTTGCCGGGTTGACCGCGACCGCCATCACCAGGTTCGCTAGGCCTTCCAGATAGCCCACACGCAGGTTCTTGGCGTTGATCGTCGCAACGTCCCGGTCGAGCACGTCCCAGCCGCTGACGCGCTTCGACTTGAAGGCCTGCGACCCGCTGACGAACTCAGTCCAGTCGGCGCCGTTGTCATCCACCCACCGATCGGCCGCGTTCTTCTTCACGATCAGCGCCACCGGCGGCGGTGCCAGCAGGTTCGAGGCGATCGGAGGCTCGAAAGACCCCCCGCGGTTGGGAGGCGGGTTCTGGCCGCCGTAAGGACCCGCCGGATCACTGACGACATTTCTGGGAATCGTCGGCCGGTTGCTCTGCTCATCGATGTCGAAGCCGCCAGCCAGGACCGTCGATCGGTTGCCCGACTCGAAAATGGCGACGTAGACCGTCTTGCCATTGGGCGATGCCGCCATCGCTCGAGGATCCTCGGCACCGATCTTCACGCGTTTCGGTTTCTTGCCCAAGTCGTCGGGCTCGAACACCAGCACTGTATTGGCTTGGGAGCAGGACACGAAAGCCCGCACGGGCTTGCCGGCGAATACCACGTCGGCGGGCTCGTCATCGGTAGCGAGCGTCGCCCGGACTCGAAGCGTGGGCACGTCGACGATCGAAACGCTGTCCGAGATGTGGTTGACGACCCAGACTTCCCCGTTGTCTCGAAACCTGGCGGTAACCGGATCCACGCCCACCGGCACCGAACCGATCTGCCTCGGATTGCCGTCGGCGACATCGACGTATCCGAACCGGTACCAGCGGCTTCAGCTACAAGGAGTGGAAGGGTAGCTTCTATCCCGAGAAGCTCAAGAACGCCGACATGCTCGGTTACTACGGCTCGAGGTTGCCCGCGGTTGAGATTAACAACACCTTCTATCGCATGCCCAAGCCCAGTGTTCTCGAAGGCTGGAGCAAACAAGTGCCCGCGGACTTTCGTTTCGTCCTGAAGGCCTCCCGGCGGATTACCCACTTCAAGCGCCTGAAGAACGCCGAAGAGGAGTGCCGGTACTTCGTGGATACGGCCAGCACGCTCGGTGAGCGCCTCGGCGCTCTGCTGTTTCAGTTGCCACCGAACTTCAAGAAGGACCTCGAGCGCCTCGGGGAGTTCCTCAAGATCCTCCCCGATGACGTTCGAGCGGCGTTCGAGTTTCGCCACGACAGCTGGTTCGACGACGACGTCTTCGAGGCCCTACGCTCGCACAACCGCGCTCTCTGCCTGGCCGAAACGGAAGACAAGCAGCCGGAGCTGATTGCGACCGCCGATTGGGGCTACCTGCGCCTGCGCCGGGCCGACTATGACAAGCAAGCTCTCGAGCGTTGGCTGAACGGACTGCGGCGGCAGGAGTGGACCGAGTGCTTCGTGTTCTTCAAGCATGAGGACGAAGCCAGCGGACCGCGGCTGGCGGCACAGTTTCTGGAGAGAGCGGGACACAATACGTAATGTCGGCGTAATGGGCTTCCCGCCCCGCAAATAGCCACTACATTCAGACTCTCGGCAGCCACTCACTCCCGAGTTACACCGACATTACGTATTGTGTCCCCTCTTTCTCAAGACGTAGTAGAGGTTGAGGTCTCGCGAGACCCCGTCCTCCCGGAAGCTCGAGAGCCGCTCCAGCTCGAGCTCCTCCACCAGGGCCTCGGCCTCGGCCTCGTTGGCGAAATGGCAGTAGCGCACCGCCCCCGAGTCGCCCCACGCCAGAAGGCAGTCGCCGGCCTCGAGATCCCCCGGATCGACCCTGTCGGCAGCGGCTCGCCAGGAAACGAGCCGGCGCCGGAAGCGCTCCCGGTCACCAAACTGCCAGAACGAAACGGCCAGGACGCCGCCCGGTCGCAGCCGGCCGGCGCTTTCCGCCAGAAGTCGCCGCCGAGCACCGAAGGACGGCACGTGATGCATGAGCCCGAAGTTGAAGATCAGGTCGAAACTCGCCGCCGGCTCGAGCTCCGCCAGAGGGCGCGCGACGAGATCCGCGGCAACCAGCCTCGGCACCCGCAGAGCCGCCGCCCGGTCGGCCTGCCCCGCTCGGGCGGCGATCGCCAGCAGCGGCGCGGATACGTCGACACCGAGGTAGGAGACCTCTTGTTTGTCACCGCCCAGAGCTCGACCGAGCTCCGGTAGAAGACGGCCGTTGCCACAGCCGAGGTCTAGAATCGATATCCTCTGGGAGTCGAGGTTTCGCCGGACAAGCTCGAGAACCCTCTGCCACCCGGGCCATGGTCGACTGCGGGTGTCGCTGAATTCGGCGGCTCGCCGCCGGTAGAACTCCCGGTTGATTCGCTCGAGAGCAGCTACCGTAGAGGCCTTCATCCAAGATGCCGAGATTCCGATCCTTCGAGCCCGAGAACTTCGAGCGCGAGCTTACCGCCATTCTCGGCGAGCTCTCCGCGCTCGAGGACTTCGGTGCGCCCGAGCTCCAGCGCGTCCTGAGGCGCTACCCGAAGAACGGCCGCGGGCTGTTCTCGAAGAGCGAGTTGGTGCGCGGCTTCCGTTTCTACCGGGACCGATTCGAGCCGAAGCTCGGGGGCGAAGCGTTCCTGGACCGACTCCGTATGAAGCCCGTGCGCACGCTGAGTGGGGTCGCTCCGGTGACCATCTTGACCAAGCCCTATCCGTGCCCCGGGCGCTGCATCTTCTGCCCGAGCGACGTGCGCATGCCCAAGAGCTATCTCTCCGACGAACCCGGCGCCCAGCGCGCGGCCCAGCACCAATTCGACCCGTATCTCCAGACGTTCTCTCGCTTGCTCGCCTACCACAACAACGGCCATCCCGTGGACAAGGTCGAGCTGATCGTGCTGGGCGGCACCTGGTCCTACTACCCGGAGCATTATCAGATCTGGTTCGTCAAGCGCTGTTTCGACGCGATGAACGACTTCGCGAGCGAAGTCCCGCCGGCGCTGCCGGAGGTCGTGCCGGCGATCGACTTCCGCGCATTGACCGAGCTCGTCGATGGCAGGGCCATCACTCGCAACTACAACCGGGTCGTGCGTGACTTCACCGGCCCCGAGGTGGACGTGCCCAACGAGAGCGCCACCTGGGCCGAACTGGAGGCCGCCCAGCGCCGCAACGAGGGTACCGAGGCTCGCTGCGTGGGTCTCGTGGTGGAGACGCGCCCCGACCATCTCACCCTCGAGGAGGCGGTGCGGATGCGCCAGCTGGGGGCGACCAAGGTCCAGATCGGCTACCAGAGCCTGTCGGACGAAGTTCTGACACTGAACCACCGCGGCCACGACGTTGCCGCGACCCGCAAAGCCATGATCATCCTGCGCCAGGCCGGCTTCAAGATCCACGCGCACTGGATGCCGAACCTGTACGGTTCCGACCCGGCGCGGGACATCGTCGACTATGAACGCATGTTCGCCGATCCGGACTTTCGCCCGGACGAGCTCAAGATCTATCCCTGCAGCCTCATCGAAAGCGCCGAGCTGATGGCGTATTACGAGCGCGGCGATTGGCGTCCCTACGAGCACGATGAGCTGCTCGAGGTGCTCACCGAATGCATGCGGCGGACACCGGGCTACTGCCGCCTCACGCGGGTGATCCGGGACATCCCCGGGACCGACATCGTCGACGGCAATCGCCTCACCAACTTCCGCGAGCTCGCGGAGCGCGAGCTCGAACGCCAGGGAAGCTCGAGCGATGACATTCGCGCGCGCGAGATCCGGGGTGCCGAGATCGCAAGCTCCGACCTACGGCTTCAAACCCTGGAGTACGAGACCGCGATCGGACGAGAGCAGTTTCTGCAGTTCGTCACCGGAGACATGCGAATCGCGGCTTTTCTCAGGCTGAGTCTGCCCGCGAACGAGATACCCATCGCCGAGATCCAGCGGGCCGCGATGATCCGCGAAGTGCACGTCTACGGGCGCCTCGTCGGCCTCGGCCGGCGCCCTGAGGGACCGTCGCAGCACCTCGGGCTCGGTACCCGCCTGGTCGCCGAGGCCGAGCGCCGCGCTACCGAGGCGGGCTACCCGAGCCTGGCGGTGATCTCTTCGGTGGGAACCCGCGAGTACTACCGGCGGCTGGGATTCGAAGACGGAGACCTCTACCAGGCCAAGGCCTTGGTCACTGGCGACAGCTAGTGGCCCGTAACACTCGAAGCGATACTAGATGGCCGAGCCATTCGTCGTCGAGGTCAAGGCGCGCTGACGCAGGCATAGCGGTGCCTATGTCGAGGAAGCGCAACGCAAAGATCGGCGACGAGGGCCGGCCAGGTAGTAGCGATTGGGGTGTTACAGGCCACTAGTTCCTGGTCTCCTCGAGAATCCGCCACCGGTCACCCTCGCGGATAAGCTCGAGCGTCTTGCCAACGCGATCCCGGAAGGTGTCGGACCGATAATCTTGATCGAAGGACACCGTTGCCCGGTCCGGACCATCGATCCGCGTGCTGAAGTTCGTCAGCTCGATCTCGATGAACTCAGGACTCGTGAGACGCTCTCGCCTGAGGCTCGACCAGTCGGCGCGGCTCATGCCCAAAGGCGGAATGAAGCTCGCTGCGTAGCAGCTGAGATAGTCGTCGACCCTCTGCTCGGACCAGGCTCTGGCCCAGACCCGCACGAAGGCCTCGAGGTCGGTCGGTTCCCCCAACGCGGGCTCGGGAATTACCTCCGCCACCGACGGCAAAGGCGCCGGAAACTCCGCTACTTCGGTCGGCTCCTCGATCGCGGTCGGCACTGTCTGGTGAGTTCCGGCTGGTGCCGCCGTGTCGGCGGCTACCGCCTCGAGCTCGGCGATCCGTGTAGCGAGACTCTCGTTCCGCGCCTGACTCGCCGCCAGTGATTCACGCGTCGCGGCCAGATCCGCTTCCAGGCCGGCGACCCTGGTCGCCAGCTCTTCGCTGTCCGCCTCAGCGGCGACCAAGTCGGATCGCGCGGCTTCGAGCTCGAGCCGCAGCTCTCTCTCGTTCGTGGACTCGAGGAACTCCGCGGCAGACCAGCCCTCCAGGCCATCTTGGAGCCGAAGTCGAAACCAGCCCCCAGCCGAGGCGACTGCCGCCGCCTTGGTGCCCGGCGGCAGACAGTCGAGCAAACGGCTATCGACGTTTGGATCCTGTCGCAAGCTGAGGCACGGAGCGACATCGTCCTTTACGTGGCGGGAAAGCTCGAGCGCGGGGGTCCGCTCCGAGGCTTCGATGGCTTGCCTCGGCTCGACAAACCTCGAAGCGACCCAGCCCGAGACCCCGCCCGGAGTCGTCACCGAGAGCCAACCCGTCGTCACGTCGGTGATCGACACCTCCGTGCCCGGCAGGAGACAGTCGATTCGCTCCCGTTCCATGCTGGGGCCGGCGCGTACGGTCAAGCAGGGATCGGCGGCCGGCGAGATCGTGAGCTGCCCCAGACCGACCTCCGCAAGCAGAGTGCGCACTTTGCTCCGGGCGGCCTTCTCGAGCTCGGCGGTGCGCGTGTCCAGTGATTTGCGAAGCTCCAGTCTGTCGGAGTGGAGCTCTGCCACTCGCTCGCGCAGACCTTCATTCTCCTCGAGGATTGCCTCGAGCTCTAGGTTCTCGACCGAGACGCCACCGGTCTGGGGCGCCGAGGGCGCCTCGACCTGTTTCTCCGACGAGCCCGGACTCGCCCTCACCGCCGCCAGCCGAATCGTGAGGTCGTCTCCCGAGCGCACGATCTCGTGCTGGAATCGCTTTCGCGCATGGATCGTGATTCGGGCCGTCGGAACGCCTCCGGGAACCGCGAAGCCGACCTCTACCCGCGAGATCAGGCCGGCGCGAGAGGATCGATCGAGCGCCTCCGGACCCGGAACCGAATGCGATAGAAAGACAACCAGGGTTCGCTCGCCGGCCTCGGTGGACCACTCAACCGGCTTCTCCGAACGAATCACCACCGTGCCCGCGGTCTCGCCGGTCCGCAACTCGACGCTCCGGACCTCGATCGGGGGGGCCTCCCGGGCGCGAGCCGACGTCGCGGCCAGGCAGACCGCAAGGCTCCAAACGAGGCTCCAACCGAACAGAACCCGCCTAGTCTCTCGACACCACATGGCAGAAGCTTTTTCTCTCAGTCCCCTGAGCGGCGCCGGCAGGATATCAGGGCCGGGATCGGAAACGGTCCGCGTTCCGCGCTCCTGCGCAGATCGAAATGAACCGCCACTTTCGGATGTAGACTGGTAATTAGTTCCCATGGCCACCGTGACCGCAGCGATTGGGTCCCCTCATTCGAATGAAGCGTTCGCCGACCTGATGAGCGCGGCCAAGCCCATCGCCGCACGGATCTGCCGCCGCTACAGAATTCCTCCGCAAGACGCGGAGGACCTCATGCAGCAGTCTCTTATGGCGCTCATTGATGGCAGAGAACAGGTCGAGAATCCTGAGGCCTGGCTGGCGGGCACCTTGCGTAACCACTGTTTGATGTACTGGCGCCGCCGGCGCAGGCGCCTTTACAGCGCCGTTGACACCGCGATCCTGGAGACGCTGGCTGAGCCCACGCGCTCCGAACAAGACACGATCGAGCTCTCGCACGACATGGCCAGCATCCTGGGAGACCTTCCCTCGCGCTGCCGCTCGGTCCTCGAGCTTCGCTACGGTCTCGGCTGCCGGCCCCTCGAGACCGCGAAGAGGCTGGGGTATCGCTCGTCGAGCATCTACAAGATCCTGCAGAGATGCCTGGCGGCTTTGTCCAGAAGACTGACGGCCAGCGGCCTGGCGGCCGAGACCGCACCTCCTGCCGGCGTTTCGACTCAGTGTCAAGTCCAGCCTCCCGACTGACGTTTCTCGTCAGCTGTTGGTCGGAAAGCAGCTAGAACAGGCGCTTTTTGCTTACTTTTTTCGTTGGCACGCAATCTGCGCCAGGGATCTCGCGATGAGATTCCTCACCCACACCCGCGCCCGGAGAGCCGGCGGTTTTACGCTGATCGAGCTACTGATCGTCGTAGCGATCATCGGAATCATCGCCGCGATCCTGATCCCGAATCTGCTCGACGCCCTGCAGAAGGCAAAGCAGAAACGCACGGTCGCAAATATTCGAAACGTCGGCGTGGGATGGTTCTCCTGGCTGACCGACGAGGCCTCGGCGGCGGCGGCCGGCGCCCAAACGTTTGATTTCGAAGCCCTCGAACCGCTTTCTACCGATGAGCTTCGCACCACTCTGCTGCCCGCGACCGGACCGCGCTACACCTCCGACATTCCCGAGCGAGACGGCTGGGGACACCCATTCGAATACGCCTGGAAGAGCGAGGTCGACGTGATCTCGATCGGCATCCGAAGCCTTGGTCGAGGCGGCGAGGTCGGTCCGGTCACCAATCCGTACCCCATCCAGGGCTTTGTCGCCACCCAGTACGAGCAGGACATCGTCTGGGCCGACGGGTTTTTCGTGCACTACCCGACGGGCGTGACCCAGGCCGCCGCGGCCGGCTCGTAGCCGCGAACAGACAACAACTCCCCGAATCCTTGTGCTACGATCCGTGCGCTTCCGAGCGGGAGTGCGGCTTGCGTTCTCCGCTTCTTTCTCAACCTTCTCTTTCTAGTTGGCTCTTTCCACTTGGGCATGCGTGTTTGGTTCTTCCTGTGGGCTAGCCTGGGGCTCGGCTGCTCGGTCGCCGACACCGAGCCCGAGACCGAGACCCGGCTCGATGCGCCCAACCTGATTCTCATCTCGATCGATACGCTCCGATCGGACCATCTCGGCTGCTACGGCTACAACCGGCCGACCTCACCGGCACTCGACCGGCTGTGTGAGGACTCGGTCGTCTACTCCGAAGCCATCGCCCAGGCGCCCTCGACCCTGCACTCGCACGCCTCGATATTCACGTCGCTCATTCCACACCACCACGGAGCCTCCTGGGGCGGGCGCACGAGGTTGGCCGACGAGTGCCTCACGCTCGCCGAGGTGGCTCAGGAAGCGGGCATGGCGACCGGAGCCTTCACCGGCGGCGGGCAGATGGACAAGATCTTCGGACTCGATCAGGGCTTCGATTCCTACAACCAGCCCGGTACGAGACACTTCTACGGGACTGTCAAGCTCGCCGAAGAGTGGCTGGCGGAACGCCCGGACCGTCCTTTCTTTCTCTTCCTCCACACCTACGAGACCCATCACCCCTACGAGCCGCAAGAGCGTTTTCTGGAGATCTTCGACGATGACTACGACGGCGAGCTCCCGGATGTCATCTCGGTGGACATGCTCAAGGAGATCAACCGCAAGAAGAGAGTGCTCCAAGAGGGTGACTTGCAGCACATCGTCAACACCTACGACGCCGAGATCCGCTCGATGGACGAGGCGTTGGAGCATTTGATCGTATTCTTGCGAGAGAACTCGCTTTACGACGACACCATGATCGTCTTTACCTCGGATCACGGCGAGGAATTCGGCGAGCACGGCCGGGTCGGGTGGCACTCGCATTCGCTCTACGACGAGCTTCTTCGAGTACCGCTGGTCATCAAGTTCCCGAACCAGCATCACGCCGGCGCTCGGGTGTCGGACCAGGTCAGCAGCATCGACATCGCGCCGACCGTGCTAAGCGCGCTCGGCCTGCCGACGCCCGAGGACTTCCAAGGCCGCGACATTGCGCCGCCGGCGGTAGGCGGCGAGGGCGGAGGCCGAGCCGTCATCAGCCGTATCGACCGTAAGCTCGGCAAGGATATCGACTCGATCCGGCAACCCGATTGGAAGCTCTACCGAGGCCAGCTCTTCGACCTCCAGGCCGACCCGGAGGAGCTGTGGGATACGGCTCTCAACAAGCCCAGAATCCTCGAACAACTTCGAACCGAGCTCGACAGCATCGTGGGCTCACGCGATCCCTGTCTGGGAGACCAGGTCGTACCAACCGGGGCGACCCTGGACGAGCTCAAGGCGCTGGGCTATCTCCAGTAAGCCGGACGTGCTCTTGCCGCGCCGTCCGCCAGGTTCCCTCAGCACTCTGCTGGTCACGCTGCTGGTGAGCTCGGTGCTGGCCTGCAGCGGCAGCCAAAGCCGCGATCGGCCGCGCCCGACGAGCCAGCCGACCACGACCTATTCGTTCTCGATCCTCGAGGGTTCACTTCCTCGCCTGTTGTTCGTGGGCCGCGAACGGAACGCGGATCTCATTTTGCGCAATGATGGCTTCAACGACTGGGAAGGAGAGCGTACCTTCTTCTTTTCTCCGCGCTGGTTGGGCCTCTGGGGAGACCAGGTGGTCGAAGAGGGGTTTCGGACTCCTCTGAAAGAACGCGTGGCTCCGGGCGCGGAGACTCTGGTCGCGGTTCGAATCAAGCCTCCCCGCAGCTTCGGCCTCTACCGGGTCAAATGGGATCTGCAGAGTGAACAGAGCGGCTGGTTTGCCCAGTTCGACCGCACGCCTGAAGCTCCTAGATGGGTCCTGGTGCTGCCGCCGGTCGAGCTCTTTCTGGCAGTGCTCCTGCCATGCCTGGTGCTCGGAACCGCCATTCTCATTCACAGACCGGCAAGCTCCCGCACCGCCGGAGTCGCCGTGGCCTACCTGGGCCTGCTCGACTTGATCTGGTGTGCGACAAGCCTCCTCGGCAAGCCCTATGTTCTCTATGTCGAGCTTGCGCCGAAGTTCTGGCCGGGACCCAAGCTGGTCACTTTCTCGGTCGTCGCGTTCCTCTTGCTTCCGCTGTGCTTCCTCCCGGCGAGGCTGCGCTCGGTAGCCGCCTGGCTCCTGGCGGCGCTGGGCGCGCTCGTGGTCTGGGCCCAGGTAATCTACTTTCGCTTCTTTCTGGATCTCGCCTCGTCGGTGGCCGCCCTCGCCGGCCGCCAGGCCACCGATCTGGGCGCCACCATCGACTTCCTGGCCAAACCCACCGACCTCTGGCTTGCCTTCGACCTGCTACTCGCGTTACCCGTTCTCTGGTTGCTTTCGAAGAGCCGGCGTGACGCGACGGGAGGCCGGCGCCGTGGGGTGAACTTGGTACTTGCGGTGCTCGCCATCCCATTCTTCCTGAGCGCCGCCAAGGCGTTGACGACCGGACAACTCCAGGGCCGCCGCAACCTTCAGAATCTGCGCGCGGTTTCAACCTACGGACTGTACGGTTTTCAGCTCCTCGATGCCGGAACGCGGATCGTGGGCCGTTGGCGGCAGCCCGCGGTCACTCCCGAGGAGCTGGACCGTGTGTTCGCCTGGTTCGAGGAGACCAGGCCCCAGAGGGAGATCGGCGGAGCCACCGCCGGTCTTGCCGAGGGCCTCAACCTGATCGCGATCCAGGTCGAGTCGATGCAGGAGTTCGTTGTCGACCTCGATGTCGAGGGTGTCGCGGTAATGCCCAATCTGCGACGACTGCGCGAAAGCGCGCTCGAGTTCTCGATGGTGCTCGATCAAACCAGTCGAGGGCGCTCTTCGGCGGGCGACTTCGTGGCGCTGGCCTCGATGCTACCGGTGGGAGAGTCGATCGCCTACGAATACCCTAAGAATGACTACTACAGTATCGCCCATGCCCTCTCGGACCGGGGCTACACGACGATCTCGGCGATCCCCTATAAGGGAAGCTTCTGGAACCGGCAGGCCACCCACCCCGCCTATGGGTTCGAGACGAATCTGTTTCGCTCCGGTTTCGAGCGCCGCGGACCGAAAGTCGGCTGGGGTATCAACGACCGCGACTTTCTCGAGCAGATGGTGCCGGTCCTGGATGCTTTGGACGAGCCCTTTTTCGCCTGGCTGACCACGCTATCCGTGCACTATCCGTACGAGTCCTTTCCGAGCGAGCTCAAGAGCCGATCCATGGGTGACCTCGAAGGAACCCGGCTCGGCAACTATCTTCACGGCATGAGTCTCTTCGACCGGGCGTTGGAAGAGCTCGCCGCCCGGCTGGAGGATAACGGCCTTCTCGACCGCACGGTCATCGCCATTTGGGGCGATCACGCGTCCGGCCTCAATCGTGACCAGGACTTCGTCGACTACTTCGGATTGGAAAGACCGGCGAAGAAGTTCCTGTTCGGCCGGGTGCCCTTCATGATCTGGCTGCCCCCGGATCGGTCTCTTCGGCGACTCGAAACCGCTCCCGCCGGCCAGGTCGATATAGCCCCCACCCTGCTCGCGCTGATGGGCGTCGACCCCGGAGACCTCGCGTTGATGGGACGCAATCTTCTCCAAGAGTCGATCCGGGGCCGGGTTGTCCACCCTCAAGGAAGATGGGTCGATTCGGAGCACCTCTATTTGAGTCAATTCGCCGACCGAGCGGGTGCCTGCTGGACGTCTACGACACGCAGGGCCGTCCCCATTCCACGCTGCGAGGCGGGTTCGGAAGACGCCGAACGCCAGCTCGAGGTCGTATTCCTGGTACTGCAGCACAACCTTCAAGCCGAGATGTCCCGGCGCCTGGCCTCGTCGGACTGAGCGCAACAAGAAAAAGGGCCGGGCTTTTGGCCCGGCCCACCCAAACTGAGCGGCGAGGGGGAAGGAGGATGACCCCTCGCCTGTGGGGGATGAAGAAGCAACTACAGAATAGGCGCCTTTGCCCCGGAGCGCAGTGAACTAGGTCACATGAGGCTAGATCGCCGGGCCGTTCTTAACACTGGCCGGGCCGAGCTCGTCGTAGGCGCCGCGAGCCGACATCGCCAGATCGGAGTCACCGGTGAGGGCCAGGATGCATTTGGGCAGAAACTGACCGGCGTCTTCGCCGAGTGCCCACTCGAAACGATGCAGCATTTCCATCAGCAGAAACGAGAACGCCGCGTTGTCGAGAGTTCGGGAGTCCAGTTGCTGTGCGACCTTCTGGAACACGAGATCTCGAGCTCTCGATTCGCCTTCGATGGCTCGAAGTCGCTCCAGAATCTCGTTCTCGGCAGGCAGCTTGACGAAGTTTCCACTCATGGCGAGAGGCGTGAGGCAGTTAGGTATTATCGAGGCGGCATGCAGCATAGCAGGCGATCGGGAGGCGACTACAATCGATGAGCGCGGTCGAAGTGTTCGGGCCTCAGTGGACCGCGAGACTGGCCGAGGAGTTGAATGCCGACGCCGGATACCGACTCGCCATCGACCGGAGAATGAACACTCTGGCTCCGACCGCCCTGGGCGTCATCCGGGAGATCTTCGCCGCCTA
Source organism: bacterium (assembly GCA_024224155.1). Lineage (NCBI taxonomy): Bacteria > bacterium. The sequence continues at coordinate 9,596 of JAAENP010000370.1, read as the reverse complement.
CGACGAGATACCCTTCGGACTTCAGCAGGAGGAGTTCTCGGGCTTCGCTCTCAGTCAGTTCCAGAAGCGCTATGCTCGAATCGACAAGGCTCGCGGCTCGACATTGGAGGAGGTCGAGCGAGCGCATCCTGAAGATGGTCGGGTGAATGAAACACCCTCCGGAGAGCTATCGTAATCAGAGAGGGACACGCCATGCCTGACCCGACCCACCCTCTGAAACGCTCCCGCCGGCACCGAATCATCGCGGGCGTCTGCGGAGGCCTCGCCGAATGGCTGGGCTGGGACGTCACGCTGGTGCGAGTGCTTTACGTGCTGGTATCCATCTTCTCGGCTGGCTTTCCGGGCATCCTCGCGTACATCATCCTCTGGGTGGTCATGCCCGAGGAATCTTGACGCGCCCCGCGGGCCCCGACCCCACATGTTCTTAAGACGGTTCCAAGTACTCCGGGCCTTCGGGATTCCGATCTACCTCGATCTGAGCTGGTTCGTCATCGCGCTTCTGATCTCGTGGTCACTGGCCGACAATCTCTTCCCCAACAGCCTGCCCGGACAGAGCACGGCGACCTACTGGACCCTCGGGATCGTGGCCTCCCTGGGGCTGTTCGTCTCCATCGTCCTGCACGAGCTCGCCCACGCCCTCGTCGCTCGACAGTTCGCGGTTCCCATACGGGGGATCACCCTGTTCATCTTCGGCGGCGTGGCCGAGATGGAAGAGGAGCCGCCGAGCGCACGAGCCGAATTCCTGGTTGCAATCGCCGGTCCGATCGCGTCGGTCGGCATTGCCGCGGCCTGCTTCGGTCTCGCTGCCATTTCGGATGGCAAGCAAGCCCTTTCGACGGTATTTGGTTTCCTCGCCGGGCTCAATCTGATTCTGGTCATCTTCAACATGATCCCGGCGTTTCCGCTCGATGGCGGCCGAGTGTTGCGCTCGATTCTGTGGCACCTGCGCAAGGACCTACCCTGGGCGACCCGCGTGACGTCGTCGATCGGATCGGCCTTCGGCATCGTCCTCATCGCTCTCGGTCTGTACCGCGCCCTCTTCGGTGGCGATCTGATCGGCGGACTGTGGAGCTTCATGATCGGGATGTTCCTGCGCAACGCCGCCCTGATGTCGTATCGCCACGTGCTGATGCGACGGGCCCTCGAAGGCGAGCCGGTAGCGCGTTTCATGATCACCGACCCGATCGCCGTACCGCGCTCGATTCCGGTCGCGGACCTCGTGCGGAGCTACGTCTACAAACATCACTTCAAGATGTTCCCGGTAGTCGAGGGCGACCGACTGTTGGGGTGTGTGACCACTCGCGCCATCAAGCGGCTGCCTCAAGAGGAGTGGCACCGCCAAAGCGTGAACTCGATCCTCGAACCTTGCTCGCCCGACAACACGATCGCTCCCGATGCCGACGCCATGCACGCGCTCGCGCGCATGAGCAAGAGTGGCGTGTCGCGCCTGATGGTGGTCGAAGGCGACCGGCTGATCGGCATCGTGGCCCTCAAGGATCTGCTCAGGTTCCTGTCGCTCAAGGTCGAGCTCGAGGGTGGGAACGGCACGGCGTAGGCTCGGGCCGTATTCCGGCGCTTCGGTGCCGATCCGGCAGAGCAACCGGCCAGGGGCCGCCTCGGGCTAAGAGACCTTCGATGGTCAGGCCCTCGGCTGCGCGCCGCTACGCGCAGACCGATAGTGGCCTCCGGTTCGATCTTGTGAGCGCTTGCGGCGAGCCCCCCGACCGGCTGCCTGCCGAATCGGCTGACCTCAGCGCCTTCCGAGTCACGCGCTACGAAGAGCCGGTCTCGGCCTCGCCGGCGCGAAGCCGTTTGAGGCGGTGCGAGGATCCGACGTGGCGAGGGGAGGGTGAGGCGAGGTAGAGCGATTTGCCCGCACCGCAGCGGGCCACTCGGCAACTCGACTCCTCTTCGCAGCCGGCAGCGAGGAGACGCGCAAATCGCCCGAGACGATCCCTCCAAGAGACCGCCGGATCGCACAAGCCGAAAGGCTCGAGCGACGGCGAGACCGAAACCGGCTAGCTCGAGCCGGCCCCTGGTGAATCGCCTGCCAGCCGCCGTCGCCGCGCGGTGCGGCGAAGCGGATTGTCCGAGATCGGAGCGAGCCCCCCGCGCCTTGACACCGTCTTAGCCCGTAAGTACCCTGCCGCCAGGTTCTTAGCTGGCGTCCTGAGCCAATTTCACCCTTTTCGGGGAGGTACAGCATTGAGCGACCGCGAACGGTGGGGTACCCGAGTGGGCCTCGTCTTGGCCATGGCGGGCAACGCCGTCGGTCTCGGCAATTTCTTGCGATTCCCGGTGCAGGCCGCGCAGAACGGCGGCGGCACCTTCATGATTCCGTACTTCGTCTCGTTTCTGATTCTCGGCATTCCGATGATGTGGATCGAATGGGGCGTCGGGCGCTATGGCGGCTCGCACGGCCACGGCTCGGTGCCGGGCATGTTCGACCGGCTCACCGACCGCAAGAAGAAGTGGGCCAAGTACTTTGGCGTGACCGGTGTCGTCATGCCGCTGATCGTGTTTATCTACTACACCTTCATCGTGTCGTGGATGCTCGCGATGAGCTTCTTCAGTCTCACCGGCGACTACTTCGGCCTCGGCGATGTCGACGAGATGCGCGGGTATCTGGCCTCCTACCAGGACATCTTCAATGGCTCTTACTCGGGACCGCTGATGACCCTTCTGTTCTTCGCGGTGACGTTCGTCTTCATCGGCTGGGTCCTGAGACGAGGCCTTGCCGGAGGCATCGAGAAGCTGGCACTCATCGGCATGCCGATTCTCTTCATCTTCGCCTTTCTGCTCCTGGCACGCGTCCTCACGCTCCCTGAGATGGCAGCTTCACCGGCGGAAGGCCTCAATTTCATCTGGAACCCCGACTGGGGCAAGCTGGGTGACGCCCGGGTCTGGCTGGCGGCAGCCGGTCAGATGTTCTTCACTCTCTCGGTCGGCATGGGCAGCATTCAGACCTACGCTTCGTACCTGAAAAAGGACGATGACATAGCCCTCACCGGCCTCTCGACCGCGGCCACCAACGAGTTTGCCGAGGTCGTGCTGGGCGGCACGATCGCCATTCCGGCGGCGGTGGTTTTCTTCGGAGTGGCGGGCGCGACCGCGATTGCCCAGGGCGGTACCTTTGATCTGGGCATCGTGGCGATGGGCGTCGTCTTTCAGGGCCTGCCGGGGCCCGAGATCCTGGGTAAGCTGGCGGCGTTTCTCTGGTTCTTCCTGCTCTTCATCGCGGGCATCACTTCGAGCGTTGCCCTGGCGAGCCCGACCATCGCCTTCCTCCAGGACGAGATGAAGTTCACGCGCGCCAAGGCCGCCAAGACGGTCACCGTGATTGCCCTGCTACTGGGAATGTTCCACATTCTCTTCTACCGCAATGGCGTCATGTTTGAGTGGGACTACTGGGCCGGCACCTTCGGTCTAGTTGTTTTCGCGGCGATCGAGATCGTTCTGTTCGCCTACATCTTCGGCATCGACCGCGGCTGGGACGAGCTCCACAGGGGAGCGGACATCAACATCCCAGCCTTCTACAAGCCGGTGATGAAGTACGTCACGCCGCTCTTCCTGTTCACCCTGCTGGGGTGGTGGACGGTCACCGAGGCGGTTCCGGAGCTTCTGATGGAGAACGTCAGCGATCCGGCGGAAATCCCCTACCGCTGGCTCAGCCGGGCCTTGATGGTCCTGCTGGTGGTGATCGGGCTGTATCTGATCAAACGCTCATGGGCTGGGAAGGCCGGAGAGGAGGCTTAGATGGAACCTTTTGCGCTCGGCTTCATGCTGTTCTCGATGGCGGCGGTAACCGCTTTGGCCGTGTTCTGCTTCACGAAGATCCTGAAGGGCAAGTAAGCACGCGGCCGGCCTTTCAGGGCCGGTGCCGATTGGGCCGTGCGTCTCTGTAGCGATCGACCCTTGCTTGCCTTCGAAGCGAAGGGTCTCAACCGTCCTATCATCACCGATGGTTCCCAGATCCACGCTACCGGTAGGGGCCGCCGGTGGCGCCTCTCCGCGAGCGAAGAGAGGCTCGCTTCGAGGCGCACTCGGCCGGCCTTCTAGCTTGGTTGTAGCGGGGACGGCTCGGGCCGGAAAGCTTAGGGCTAGGCGGCCCCCGCCGGCACTCCGCTGCGCGCAAATCACGCAAGCCTCTGAAGCCTCTAGGATTCGGGCATGGTGGCTGAGGGAGCGCCGCGTGTGTCTCCGAGGGAGCCTCTCTGTGCTCCCGGAGAGACAGCACCGGCGCGACTCAATCCGCGCGGGAAACAACACGGTCGCGACTCTTCGCTTCGCTCGAGCGGCTCGACCGCTGCAATCAACCTCGGTCGAAACGCGCCTCTTGCCTGGCCACGGTCGCGAGCCAAACGACACCACAGACCACCTGAACGGCGGCGAAGAACAGAAACCCCTGGCGCAGGTCGACCACGCCGCGCTCGAGCAGGATGCTGGCGACGAGAATCGAGACCGTATCCGAGAGCGTGATCAAGAGCCACTCGGTTGCAAACACCCGGCCACGGAATCGATCTTCGGTGCGCTCTTGAAGCAGCACCGTCGAGGTCACCCAGTTGGCGCCGCTGGTGGTGTGCGCAAGAACGACGGGGATCAGGACCCACCAGGTCCACACCATCCTTCCGAGCACCAGATAGAGCACGCCGGTAACCGCGATTCCGATGCCCATCATCGCCGGCCACAGGCTTCGATCGGGAATGTAGACCCGAGCCGCGATCGGCCCAATCCCCGTGCCCACACCTCGAAGGGCATAGAGCCATCCGATGCCGAGTGCCGGCGTCGCCGGCGCCAGGATCGGTCCCAACAACGCCAGCATGTAAACCAGGGCTCCCCCTCCCAGCGACCACGCGGCCTTGGTGAACGCAATCCGGCCGACTCGGGGTCGATCCCTCATGTGCTGCCATCCCGACACCACGTCTCGCACCGCGGTCGCGACGAGCGCTCCCCCTGTGGCCCTTTCGGTACGTTGAGGGATCACGGTTCGGTAGATGAAGAAGGCCGAGACCAGATAGGTCACGCCGTCGAGGATGAAGACTCCCCGGATCCCGATCCATTCGGTCACGAAGCCGCCCAGGGCCGCTCCGACGGCCAGGAGCGCCGACCAGGTCGAAGCAGACAGTGCGTTTGCGGTCAGGATTTCGTTTTCGCTCGCGATGTTGGGAATCGCCGCACTCCGCGCCGGGATGAAGAACGCGGCCGCGATCATCTGCAGGGCGCTCAGGGTGTAGAGCAACCAGACGTGCCCGGGCTCTCGTACCAGAAGCAGCCCGAGGGCGAAGAGCGCTCGGGCGACGTCGGCGAAGATCATCAGCCACTTGCGCGACACTCGATCGGCGACCAGGCCGGCGATCGGCGAGGCCAGGGCGAACGGCAACATCTTGATGACGAAAACCAGACCGAGCGCGAACGGCGAACCGGTGAGCTGCTCGATCAACAGATAGATGGCGATGGTCGAGAACCAATCCCCGAGATCGGACGCAACCGCTCCGTACCAGAGCCGGCGATACGCGACGTTGTCGCGCAGCAGCTCGAGATAGCCCACCTCGGAACGCGGGGGAGCCACCTCTCTCCCCTCTTCGGGGAGTCTCCGATCGACCCTGCTCACCGAAGCTAACCGAGGAGCGATTGGAGGAAGTCGCGAGCCGCCCGTCGAAACTGGGCCGTCCACTCGTGGCCCCCTTCGAAGACGCAGGTCTCGACGCGAGTCCCGCGACCCTGAAGCCGGGCGACATCGCTTTCCATCTTGGCCTCGTCGTACCAGGTATCCGCGGTGCCGCGTCCGATCAGAACTCGCGACAGCGCCTGCGCCGACTCGTCGGCAATCTCTACCGGCGCGTCACCGGCCAGGGCGATCAACCCGTCGCAGCCGTGGCCCGCAGCTCCGGCTGCCCGGTACGCCATCGCCGTCCCCTGGGAAAAGCCGAGGAAAGCCGTCGGTTCTTCGAGGTCGAGGCTCTTCTTGGCCTCGTCGAGCGCGCGGGCAACGTATTTGATGTTGTCCTGGATCGCCAGATCGCGATCTACCTTGGTCATCCAGCTTGCAACGACCTCTCCGGTCTTGGAATTGTAGAAGGGGTGCAGCGCCTGCACCACCACGACGTGCCACTTGGAGATGCCGGGAATCTCGACGATTGCTTCCAACAGACGCTCGGCGTTCTCGCCGTAACCATGGAAGCCCACCAGCAGAGGCGCCGGCGAGACCGAAGCGTGGCGCAATAGAGCCCGGCCATGGACCTGGGTGGCAACCTTGAGGATCTTGGACTCGTTCACGGGCGATAGTCCCTAACCGATCGCGTTGGCAAGCTCCAGGGCCTTGCGACCAAAGGCCCCGGTCAGAGCGCTGCTGCCGGCGTTTTCTTCTACGACTCGGACCAGGGCGCTGCCGACAACCACCCCGTCCGCCACCTTGCCCACGGCCCTCGCCTGCTCGGGGCTCGAAATGCCGAAGCCAACCGCCAGCGGCAGCCTCACCTTGCGGCGCAGGCGCTTCACCTCCTTCAGTAGCTCGGGGGGCAGCTCCGATCGGGTTCCGGTGACGCCGGCCCGTGAGACGTAGTAGACAAAGCCGGTCGAGGCTTCCTCCACCTCCAGAATCCGACGGCGGTCACTGGTCGGGGAAAGCAGGAACACGGTGTCGACCCCCGAGCTCCTCAGGGCCGGCAGATAGTCGGCTGCCGCTTCCGCCGGCGGTAGATCGACGCAGAGGACGCCGTCGACGCCCGACGACGACGCCTGCTCGGCAAACAGCTCCAGGCCGCGAGCGTGCAGCGGATTGAAATAGGTGAAGAGCACGATGGGCACGCCAACTCGCTCTCGAGTTCGGCTGACGAGCTCCAGGATGCCCGACAGGGTCGTACCGGATGCCAGAGCCCGGTTCGCGGCCCTTTGATTGACGATGCCGTCGGCGATCGGATCGCTGAACGGGACCCCCAACTCGATAACGTCGGCGCCCGAATCGGCGAGCACGCCCAGCAGCTCGGCCGAGGTCTCGAGGTCCGGGTCACCGGCCGTGATGTAGGGAATAAAGGCCGCTCTCTTCTCCGCCTCCGAGCGCAGGAAGGCATCGCCGATGGCGCCCGTGCCGACCGCGCTCATCCGGAGCTCCCTCGGTTCTCATCCCGGTCGTACTCCATGACCAACTCGAGGTCTTTGTCACCGCGGCCCGAGAGATTGACCAGAATGATCTTGTCCTGCGAGAGCTTCGGCGCGTGTCTCGCCACTTCGGCCAACGCGTGGGCGGATTCCAGCGCGGGCAGGATCCCTTCGATTCTGGAAAGCAGATGAAACGCCGCCACGGCCTCCTCATCGGTCGCGGAGGTGTACTCGGTCCGTCCCCGATCTTTCAGTTCGACATGCTCCGGACCCACGGCCGGGTAGTCGAGCCCCGCGGAGACCGAATGCGTCGCGGCGACCTGGCCGTCCTCGTCCTGGAGCAGAAGAGTCCTGGTTCCGTGAAGGACGCCGAGCGAGCCTCCGGAAAAGCGCGCCGCATGCTCACCCAGCGCCTCGCCAATCCCTCCGGCTTCGACACCGATCAGCCGCACCCGGGGATCGTCGATGAAAGCCGAGAACATACCGATGGCATTGGAGCCGCCGCCAACGCAGGCGATCGCCAGATCCGGCCAGCCGCGGCCAGCCTGTTTCTTCAACTGCTTCTTGGCCTCGACGCCGATCACCCGATGAAAATCGCGCACCATGCGCGGATAGGGATCGGGGCCGAGCACCGACCCGAGCACGTAGTGGGTCGTGTGGACGTTGGTGACCCAGTCGCGAAGCGCCTCGTTGATGGCGTCCTTGAGCGTCCGGGCGCCGGCATCGACCGCCGCGACCTCGGCCCCGAGCAGACGCATGCGGTCGACGTTGACCCGCTGCCGCCGCATGTCTTCTTCGCCCATGTAGACGACGCACTCGAGGCCAAGCAGAGCCGCGGCGGTCGCGGTCGCAACACCGTGCTGGCCTGCCCCGGTTTCGGCGATGATGCGCCGCTTGCCCATCTCGTTAGCCAGCAGCACCTGCCCGAGAGCGTTGTTGATCTTGTGCGCCCCGGTATGAAGAAGATCCTCTCGCTTGAGGTAGATCCTGGCGCCGCCATAGTGATCGGTCAGACGCTCCGCCAGATAGAGCGGCGTCGGGCGGCCCGCGAAGTCGCGCAGAAAGATCTCGAGGCGTTTTCGAAAGCGCCGTCTCCGAGAGAACTTGTCGTAAGCGCGCTCGAGCTCGGCCAGCGGCGCCATCAGAGTCTCCGGCACGAATCGGCCCCCATAGGGGCCGAAGTACCCGGGCCTCGCCTCGACCGGATCAGCCGGTGGCAAGATTCACCTCCGAGAAGAACTTCCACATCGCCTGGGCGTCTTTGACTCCGGGCTCGGATTCGATCCCCGAACATACGTCGACGCCCCAGGGGCTGCAGGCTTCGATCGCCTGGCCGACGTTCTCGGGACGCAGGCCCCCGGCGAGCAGGAACGGCTTGTGGCGCGGCAACCGGCGCGCCTTCGAGTAGTTCCACGACCTGCCGGTGCCGCCATAGGAATCCCGCTGCGGCTCGATCAGGAATCCCCAGACGGTCTTGTAGTCGTCCAGAGCCTCGGGGTCGAGCTCGCCGGAGAAGCGGACCGCCTTCATCGCCCGTTCGCCCCAGGGCACGAGATCCTCGGGAGTCTCATCGCCGTGGAACTGTATGAGATCGAGCCCGACGGTGGTCGCGACCTTCTCCACTTCCGGCTGCGCCTGATTGACGAAGACGCCCACGAGCGAAGTCCTGCCGCGAACCGCCTCGGCGATCTCACGGCCGCGGACAGCCTCGAGTCGCCGCGGGCTCTTGCTCCAGAAGTTGAGGCCGATGAAGTCGGCCCCGAGATCCACCGCCGCTTCGGCGTCTTCGACACAGGTGATGCCACAGATCTTGATGCGAACGTTCTTCATTCCGCACTCCGGGTGGTGAGTGTACGGCAAAGGAGGGTGCTTCCGCGCTCCGGTCTCCCCGTGTCCTGCGCTTCGACATCGATCGGCAGTGCAACCGGCCAGGGGAGACCTTGAGTGGAGCCGGTTTCGGCTTTGCGCCGGCAAGGCCGAAACCGGCTTCTCGCCCTGGACGTCGTTTCGACAGACAGCTCGCTGAGCGCTGAATCTCCTGTAGTCGGGCCCTCAGTGTTTGATGAACGGCTTTGGACCGGCCAAGTCAGGGGCCACGCGAAGCGCGGAGAAAAGGCGGCTCGGCTGGCGCTTCACCCAGGGGGCTCGTCGCAAGCGCCCGGAAGGCCCTCTCGAAGGCCACCAACGGTTTGCGCGCAGCGACGCGCAGGCGAGAGCCCGACCCCCGCAGGCCATCCAGCTCGAGCCGGCCCCTGGTGAATCGCCTGCCGACCGCCGTCGACGCGCGAGCAAGGCCAAAGCCGGCTGTCGGCCGAGCACCTGAGCAACTTCGCCTGACGGGCCCGGCCACACGCCGTTAAGCCGAAAGCAACTCGGCCAGTTTCGCGGCCGCGTCGTCCGCGAGCAGCAGCGACTCGCCGATCAGGAAGGCATCGAACCCGGCCTTCGCGAGCCGGGCGACGTCCGAACCCGAGCCGATGCCGCTCTCGGCTACTTTG
>JAAENP010000369.1 GCA_024224155.1 bacterium | reverse complement strand
CGGACAGACACCAGGGAAGGACGAGTCCTGGCTGCAGAACTCGCCAATCGACGGCAATCGCCATTGGCCCGGAAGTGAGCTGTCGGTCAGGCCGCACATGCCGCTCGCGAGGGCGTCGACGGCGTCTCGGGCCGTGGCCAAGAAGTCGGTGGCTCCGTCCGCGTTCGTGCCGGCCAACTCGGAACAGCTGGCGTCCTTGAGCCAGATCAGACCGGTGTTCATGTCCCTGACGGTGCCGTTACCGCAATCTACGAAGCGTCCACCCGACGCGAACGCGGCGCCCGGGCAGTCGAAGCGGATCTCGAGCTCGTCGACGAGCTCTTGAAGCGTTTGTGCGGATACCGGCGAACCGAGGGCGAAGAGGACCGCGAACCCGAGCGCCGGTACAAGGCCCGGCGTGAAGAACCGGAGTGCTTGCATCATCTAGGGAGTTCCCCGCACCGGCCAGGACGCTCTGGTCTCGGTTCCGGTGAAACTCGGCTGCACGTCGCCACCGATCAGCTCGACATACCAGAAGCCGTCGACGGTTCGTGTTGCGGACCAGTAAGAGCCGGAAACGCCAATGAAGGGATCGCCATTGACGGACCATTGCCCGGTTCCGGCCGAGTTGCTGATCGTCGGGGAGCTGAAGTTGGTGTTGATCAAGCTGTCGCTCGAGGCGGCGGCCGGGCAGATCCCGGCGCTGGGGGTAGCGTCGTCGCTGCAGAGCTCGCCGATCGTGGGCAGCCGCCACTGGCCGGGAAGCGAGCCGTCGGTCAATCCGCACAGCCCGCGCTTGAGGTCCGCGACGGTGTTGCGGGCGCTGTTACGGTCCGTCGCCGGCAGGTCGACGCAGCTCGCGTCCTTGAGCCAGACGAGGCCGGTGTTCATGTCACGGATCGTGCCGTTGCCGCAGTCGACGAACCGTCCACCTGAATTGAAGGCCGCGCCCGGACAGTCGAAGCGATCCTGAAGGGCGGCGACCGAAGCTTCGGTGGCAACCTCGAAGATCAGATCCTGCGGCCGGATGGATCCATCGGCGATCTCGCCCGTGCCGACGGAGCCCGTTCCGAGTTGCGGGTTCGGGTAGGAGCCTGTGAGATCGCCTCCTGCGAGGCCCGACGGAGGGAGGGTTGTCGGGCGATTGTGGTGGGCACCGTTGGTGAGCACGTGAGTGATCAAGTCGGCGTGGGACGCGGCTCCGAGCCGGCTGCGAGCGAGAGTTGCGTTCGTCGAGCCTGTTCCTCCTTGGCTGACCGGTACGGGGGCCGACAGACTTGCCGGATTCAGGTTTGTGACCAGCGAGCCGTCGCCGCTGAAGGAGGTAGCGTCTAGATTCCCGTCGACGCTCAGCTGCGTGCCGGGTGGCGACATCATGGGAGATGGTGGCTCAGCGGTGGGTGATCTCTGAGTCGGCACGGCGACCTCGGTCCCGTGACCGTGTCCGTGACCGCCGGCGTCGAGACCGGCGCCGACGCTTGCCGCGAGGCGTTCCCGAACGATCTCGAGCGCCCGCTCGATCTCCGCTTCGCTCGGCCCTGCGTCGATCTGGAAGAGCTTCGGCGCAGACCATCTGCCGGTGCGTTCGGCTCCGAGCGGGCGGATGCTCCAAGCGTACTTCCCGCCCCGTTCGAGACAGCGACCGAGGGCGGGCGTCCAGGTGTGGATCGAGCCCGCGAAGCGCTCCCGCAGGATCGGGCCGGGGGCTTCGACCTCTTCCTCGGCGCCGTAGACGACGAGGTCGTAGCCAGTAGCGCCCTCGGCGGCACTCCAACTGAATGTCGGACACCGGCTCTCGACGACCGCGACTCGCGAGTCGTGCCCGGGAGAGACCGGCACGGGCTGTATCGCGGTTGCGCTGGAAGTGGAGGCGCTGAGAAGTAGGAGCACCAAGGTTGACCTGATTACGGGGTTTCTCATCTTGTGATCTCCAAACTGGCTACCGTTCTGAGGTGGTACCCGAGGGCCCTGCCACATCAAGGACATCCGTTGTCCCCTCGCTGGATCATGCAGTCCGCGCAGTTCACCTGAGTGCCGAGCACGCTGGAGAAGTCGCAGACCGGGCCGCAGTTGGGGCACGAACGCTGATCGGTTCGCGCAGGCTCGGAGCAGCCGGAGCAGACCGCCTGATCAGGCTTGAGCTGGCAGCTCCACAGGCACATCTGTGCCTGAGCGTGGGAGTGGCGCACGGTGGCGGGAGCGAGACTCATCGCCAGCTCGGCGAAGCGTTTCGCATCTTCCTGCGCGTGCAGCAGGGCGGCGACCACCAGCGGATATTCCTTTGCGGCCTTTGCGAGCTGGCGCTGGTACTCGCGGCTGGCGTCTTCAGCGCTGACGGATTGCGCCAGAAGGTAGAGGAGAGCCATTGCGCAGGCTGCCAGGATCGGAAGGCGTCGTGGGGAGCTAGGGTGTCTGTTGGATTGTCCCGGCGGTGTCATGGTCTTCCTTTCAAGATGATGAGACTTGTTACCCGAGGGACTCCGTTGTCTCTGTTCCCTCACTCTGGTACACGCAGAGCCGCGGGGAATCACGCCAAGGCCGTTTTTGGTACGCTTCGTAAGCTTTTTTCAGCCGATTACACACAATGCCGGAAACGACGCAGCTCCTGGCCCAGGTTCGGGCGGGCGCACCCGAAGCCCGCGAGGAGCTGCTCGGGCTGGTCTACGAGGAACTCCGGCGGATCGCACGGGGACAGCTGCGACGCCGCAACGGCGCTAGTCTGGTCACGACCGAGCTCGTTCATGAAGCGTTCCTGAAGCTCTACGCGGGGCCCGGGGCCGACGCCAAGGACCGGGCGCACTTCCTCGCGCTGGCGGCCACCGCGATGCGGCAGGTTCTGATCGATCACTTCCGGGCTCGGCAGGCGGAAAAGCGAGGCGGTGGGGTGGAAGTAGCCACGCTCGAGACGTTCCACGGGGCGTCGCTCGAAGATCGAGGCTCGATGGTGGTGGCCCTTCACGAAGCCCTCGAGCGGCTCGAGGGTTTCGATCCTCGTCTCGCCCGTATTGTCGAGTGCCGGTTCTTCGGTGGCATGACCGAGGACGAGATCGCCGAAGCGCTCTCGGTCTCGAAGCGGACCGTGAGCCGAGAGTGGCGTCAGGCGAAGGCATGGCTCGCTCGAGAGCTCGAGCCGTAGGGTTTCTGCCCATGGGGGATCGAGTGGACGCCGAGCGCTGGGCGCGCGCCAAGGAAATCTTTTCGGAGCTCGTGGACCTGGAGCCGGCTGAGCGAAAGCGACGGTTGGCCGAGGCTTGCGGAGAGGATGTCGAGCTGCGCCGCGAGATTGAGTCGCTTCTCGACGCCGAGTCGGGCGCTCCGACGTTTCTGGACGGCAACGCTCCGGAGTGGGCGGCTCCCTCCCTGAGCCAGCTGGCTCCTCGGGATGGGGCGGAAACGCTGCCCGATCCGCTGCTGGGTGACTCCGTGGGAGACATTCACCTTTCCGAGGTGCTCGGGCACGGTGGCTTCGGCCGCGTCTACCTCGGTCGGGACACGAAGCTCGGTCGCGATGTAGCGGTCAAGGTCCTGCGCTCGAGCCAACGGTGGCACCCGGAGGCCCAGGAGCGCCTTCGGCGTGAGGCGCGGCTACTTTCGAAGCTCGACCATCCGAACATCTGCCGTATCCATGGGCTGCTGGAAGAGGGCGACGACGACTTTCTGCTGCTCGAGTACATCGCCGGGGAGCGCCTGACCGATGCGGCGGCCGGGAGGAGTCTCGAAGCGCGACTCGGGTTTGCTCGTCAGATCGCCGACGCTCTCGCATCAGCACATGCCGAGGGAATCATCCATCGCGACTTAAAGCCCGACAACGTCCTCGTGACACGCGAGGGCGTCGTCAAAGTTCTGGACCTCGGGATTGCTCGCTTCGCCGAGGACCTCTCAGGTTCCGACCCAAGGTCGTCGACTCCGAGCGAGGAGCCCGGGCCGGGCGAACGGGATGACCTGACACGTCTCGGCTCCAAGTTGGGAACGATCCGGTACATGAGCCCCGAGCAGGCGCGCGGCGAAGCCGCGACCACGGCTTCAGATGTCTTCTCGCTGGGCCTCCTTCTCCATGAGCTCTTCGGCGGGTCTGCCGCCTATCGAGCCGGCGACGATCTTCTCGAGCGGGTGCAGCGCGGATCGGTTGAACCGTTGACGCATCCGGATTCCGACTTGGTTCGGATGATCACGGGGATGCTGGGTCAGGACCCGAATGGGCGGCCCACGGCGGTCGAAGTCCGTGACGGCATCGAGACCCTGATGGATCGGCCGCGACGCCGCCGTCGCCGCCTGGCCCGTCGCCTGGCGATGGCGGGAGTCGGGCTCGCGGCAGCGGCTGTCCTGATCGGTTGGTGGGTTCTTCAAGCGCAGGCGGCAGAGGACATCGCGGCCGCTGAAGAGCTTCTGTCGCAGGCCAAGGACATCGAGTGGCGCATGCGGGCCGAGTATCTGAGCCCGAAGCACGACATTACGCCGGCAAGAGTCGAAGTGGAGGAGCAGATCGCGGAGCTCGAGGCGAGGATCGCAGAGTTCGGTAGCCGAGCGAGCGGGCGTGGACGCTACGCCCTGGGAAGAGCCTGGTTCTCGATCGGAAACATCGAGAGCGCGAGGCGGGAGGTGCAAGCCGCCTGGGACGGCGGTTTCCAGACGCCCGAGGTGGCCCACACCCTTGGGCGTGTTTTCGCGCGGCTGTTCCGCGATGAGGTCGAGTGGGTGGAACGGCGGTATCGGCCGGAACAGCGCGACGAGCAGCTGGCACGTCTTTGGGAAGAGCTCGGACAACCTGCAGACCGCTTTTTGCGGCTGGCAAGGGACGCCCAGGTCGGTCCGCCGGAATACGTTGAGGCCCTCCTGGCTGTTGGCGACGGCAACTACCAGCGAGCTCTCGAGAAGGTCTCGAACATCGATCTGGCGTGGTACTACGAGGGACAGGAACTCGAGGGGTGGATTCATTTTGCTCTCTCTCAAAACGAACTGGCCGGAGGCTCTTTGGGATCGATGCTCGACCTCTTGGCGCGGGCCGAAGAGGCGTATGCGCGTGCCGCGGAGATCGGCCGCAGCAATCCGCGCGCGTATGTCGGGCTCTGTCGGACCGGAGCGCAGGCGGTGCTCCGGGGTCAGCTACCGGCCGAACAGGCTGAACGCCACGGACACCAGGCGATCGAGGCGTGCGAGGCGGCTCTGGATCTCGATCCCGGATCGCTTGAGGCGCGATGGGCGCTAGCCTCGGCCTTCGACTTTCGGGCGGCAACCGCTATCGACCGGGGTCAGGACGCCGAAGAACTGCTTGCGGCAGCGGAGCGGATCGCAGAGGAGGGGTTGGCTCTGGCTCCCGACTCTCTCGATCTTCGTCACGCCCTCATTCAGATCCAGAGCCGGCGAGGAGCCAGCCAGCGCCTGCTGGGCGGGAATCCCCGAGCGGCCTATGAAAAGGGACGTCGCGTTGCTGAGCAGTTGCTCGTCGCGGACGACGTTCCAGCAATCTACCTCGGCGCCTATCTCACCCTCGAGCTGGACGCGTCGATATACGAGCTGACCCAAGGTGGCGAGCCGTTGGCAAGTCTGGAAAGAGCGGTCCAGGTTGGAAAGCGATCACTCGCGATCGAGCCCAACAGCCCGACCCGGTCGAACCTGGCAGCGTGTTACTGGCTCATGAGTTACTACCAGTTGGACCATGGGATAGATCCGCAACCTGCGATTCGGGAGGGAATCCACGTGGTGACCGAGTCGCTGGAGTCGGTACCCGGACAGGCCAGAGCGCTCAGGACTCTCGGGAATCTCCACACACACGATCACCAGTACGCGAGGCTGACGGGAGGGGATGTCGCGGGGGCCCTCGGGGCCGCTCGGCAAGCCTTCCGGGATGCGGTAGCCGCAGATCCGGAATCCGTTTGGGCAAAGGTCAACTGGATGAATCTCGAGATTCAGCAAGCTAGGTGGCTGATCGACAACCAGCGTTCTCCGATGGAGGAAGTGGACGGCCTGCGGGATCTCGCAAAGGCGCTTGACGGGCTCGACCACCTGGCTCAATACATGTTCTTCGGGACGGGCAATGCCGAGTTGTTGGAGGGCGGATGGCTGGCAAGTCGCGGTTTGTCGCCGATCTCCAAGTACGAAAAGGCGGAGGCTGCATTCCGACGCGCGATCGAGCTCGGTGGCAACGAGGCGACTCCGTTCGTGAACCTCGTCGAAACCTTGTCTCGGAGAGCAGAATGGGCCCACTCACGTGATACCGGAGATGTTGCCGGTTTGGTCAGCGAAGGACTCGTCGCAGCGGAGAAGGCACTCGGCGTGCAGGGAGATAGCGCCGAGGTCTTTCATTTTCGCGCAAGACTCCTCAGGGTCAGGGCTTATCTAGAGGGCGAGTCGGCGCGAGACAAGACGCTCGAAGAGGCGGCTCAGGCGCAGGCACGGGCCTGCGAGATCAACCGATTCCTGCCGAGCTGCCGGGAGCGCTGACTGGTCGCGAAGCCGCCGACGAGGGGCGCCCCTAAACCGCGCCCGAGATCGCTTCGACCGCTTCCGGATTTTGAAGCGACGACAGGTCCCCTAGATCTTCCTCGCCAAGGTACTTCGCCCGTACGACTCGCCGCAGGATCTTGGCGCTGCGGGTCTTGGGCAGATCGTCGACGAAAAGAACCTTCTTGGGCCGGCCGTGCTTTCCCATCTTGGTTGCGACGCCCTCGATCAGCTCGAGCCTGAGCTGATCCGTGGGCTCGACACCCGGTTTGAGCACGGCGACGGCCACCACGGCTTCGCCCTTGAGTTCGTCGGGTACGCCAACGGCGGCGGCTTCGCTCACGCTGCCGGATTCCATCAACGCGCCTTCGATCTCCGCCGGTCCGACCCGCTTGCCGGCGATGTTCAAGGTGTCATCGGCTCGCCCCTGCAGGAACCAGTCGCCGTCTTCGTCGATCAGCGCCCAGTCGCCGTGGTCCCATACATCCCGCCAGCGCCGCCAGTAGGTGTCGAGATAGCGTTTGGCGTCGTTCCACAGACCGCGAGTCATCGAGGGCGATGGCTGCGTGCACACCAGATAACCGACCTCGCCTCGAACCGGTTGGCCGTTGTCGTCCCAGACGTCGACCGCCATGCCCAGTCCCGGAGCGGCCAGCGAGCAGGGCTTGAGCGGGTGCAGCGGAAGCGGCGACAAAAAGCATCCGATGATGTCGGTGCCGCCCGAGATGTTGATGACCGGGCAGCGTCCCTGGCCGACCTTGTCGAAGAACCACATCCAGGATTCCTCGTCCCAGGGCTCGCCGGTCGAGCCGAGAATGCGCAGGCTCGAGAGATCGTGACGATCGAGCACCTCGTCCCCGGATCTGCGCAGCAGTCGCGCCACGGTGGGGGAGATCCCGAGGACCGAAATGTGGTGCTTGGCGATCATCTCTCCGAGCCGGTCGGGCTGGGGCCAATCGAAGGCTCCCTCGTAGAGGTAGACGGTCGAGCCGAGAAAGAGACCGCCGATCAGCTCCCAGGGCCCCATCATCCAGCCGATGTCGGAAAGCCAGAAGAACCGGTCGTCCGGCTTGACGTCGAAGGCGTAGGCGACTTCCTTTGCGATCTGCACCAGCGTGCCGCCGTGGCTGTGAACCGTGCCCTTCGCGCGGCCTGTGGTCCCCGAGGTGTAGAGGATGATCGCCGGATCCATCGAGGGCATCGAGGCGGTCTT
The DNA here is from genome assembly GCA_024224155.1 of bacterium. NCBI lineage: Bacteria > bacterium. The sequence goes on along the minus strand of JAAENP010000369.1, from coordinate 9,796 downwards.
GGCCGGCTCGGCGTCCGCCGCGGTGGCGAGAAAACTCTGCCAGGGAATCTCGTTCGCAAGCCGCGACATGGGCGGCGGCTCGCCGCGACCGAGAACTACGATGGTCTCGAGGCTCTTCACCTCTTTGGCGAGCTGCTCGAAGGTTGGTCTCAGCCGCAGCGGTGAGCCGCGGCGCGCAGAGCCTTCGGCGGTAAAGAGCAGCTTGGCCTTGGCATCTTTGAGACGCTGGGCGATCGCCGGCGCCGCGAAGCCGCTGAAGATCGGAATGAAGATCGCTCCGAGCTTCAGGGTGGCGAACATCTGAATCACGACCTCGGCGGTCATCGGCATCACCGCGCCGACGCGGTCGCCGGCCTTGATCTTGGCGACCTCCATGGCGGTGGCGCATTTGTCGACGGCTTCGGCGAGCTCGAAGTAGGTGTAGCTCGTGGCCGAGCCGTCCTCATGCTCCGCGACCAGCGCCAGGCGATCCGCGTTCGGCCCTTGCCGGTGCCGGTCGATGCAGTTGGTGGCGATGTTGAGCTTGCCGCCCAGGAACCACTCGGTCCACGGGAAGCCGCGGCGGGTATCGAAGACGGTATGGAACCGATGGTCGAAGGCGATGCCGAGATCGTCGATGACGGCGGGCCAGAACCAGGCCGGCTCCTCGATCGATCGGCGCATCAGGGTGTCGACGTCGTCGATCCCGTGCGCGCGCATGAGGCGGGTGACATTGGCGGACTCGACGAGTTCAACCGGTGGCTGCCAAACGTAGTCGCTCATCGATCTCGTCGTCTCCGGACTCAGTCTATGCGATCGACCGGCGCGGTGACTGCCGCGGCGGCCTCTCCCGACCGGTTGCGGAAGAAGGCGACAAAAGACCGGCCGAACTTCCGCCAGTAGAAGGCCGCGGTGACCAGGCCGGCGAGTACGGAGAGGCCGAACCGCAGCCAGAGCCGGTCTCCCGCTGCCAGATAGGCGATCAGAAACGGAACGATCGGGGCCAGGTAGATGACGACAATATCGCGCAGCAGGCGGAAGAACGGGCCCGGCGCGATCCGGTGGATCCCCCAGGCCATCACCAGGCCGCCGATGGGCAGGTAGTTGGCCCAGGCCATGCCGATCGGACCGAATGCCGAGATCAGGAAGTAGCCCGCGACCACGAAAGTCAGGAGCGTCAGAACCAGCGACACGATCCACAGCCGGTCGTGGTGATAGACCTTGAGGATCTCGCCGCCGAGCCGGCTGAACGGATCGATCAGGGGGGCGATGGCGAGCACCCGCAAAAACGGTACGGCGCCGGTCCATTGGGTGCCGAAGATCGAAAGGAAAGCTTCGGGATTGAGAAACAGGAACGCCGCCACCGGTGCTTCGAGCGTCAGCACCAGCAGGGTGGCGAGCCGGTAGGCTTCGCTCAGTTTGACGGGGTCGTCCGAGTACGCCACCAGCGCCGGGTAGAGGACGCGGGTGATGGCGGGCACCAGGGTGACCGTGACCAGGAAGGCGAAGAAGTAGGAGCGCGTGTAGAGGCCGACGGTGTCCTTGTCGAAGCTGAACAGCCCGAGGAGAACCGGATCGATATGGCGGGCGAGAATCGCGAAAAACCAGATCGTTGCCAGCGGCAGGCTCGGCCGGATGAGCGCCCAGTTCCGGCCGCGCTCGTAGACCAAAGGGATGGTGGGCCAGGCGCGAATCCAGAGGTGCGCCGTGTAGTACGCCATGCTCACCACGAGCCCGGTGACCATGCTGAAGACGCCATAGCCGAAGAAGGCCAGCGTGAGCGAGGTCGCGGCGAAGATGAGATTGCGCAAGATCTCGGGTAGAACCGTTCGGCCCACCATGAGCTCGGCGTCGAAGTAGATCCGGGGGACCGACGACAGGCCTTCCAAAAAGAGAAACAGGCTGAAGGCCTGGATCACCGGCACGACCTCCGGGCCGGCGCCGGGGAAGGCGCGCGCGACCTGCTCGGCACCGAAGAACGTGGCGAGCGAGAGCAGGGCGCCCCAGGCCAGCTCGACTGCCAGCACGTTGCCGTAGGGCCGGGGCTTGAGCCGGATGACGTGGTAGAGCAACCCGAGGTCGCGCAGGGCGCCGAAGACCAGAAAGACGGTGACCGTCCACTCGTAGAGTCCCCAGTCGCCGGCCCTGAGCAGCTTCATCAAGACGAGCTGCGTCAGGAAGGTGACTCCCAGGCGCCACGCCTGCGAGAAGGTGGCGGCGCCGGTCGAGTGAAAGAACCTGGTGGTGGTGTCGGCGGTCAAGCGGCGCTCCGGGGTCGAGGCATTCTACGCGGAGACAAGACACTCTGAGGTCGGTGCGTCAATAGCGTCGCGCCGGTGTCGCCCCTCCGTGGGCAAAGAGAGGCCCACTCCGGGGCGCACGCGGCGCTCCTTCACTTGCCGGCACGGGTTCAGGCTGAAGTTGCTTAGCCGATAGTGTCGCGCGGGTGACCTTCCTTCGAAGAGCGCATCGTCGGCGGCGCGGCGGGCGATGTGCCAGGGGCCGGCTCGGGCCAAGAGGCCTGCAGCGGTCGGGCCCGCGCCTGCGCGCCGCTACGCGCAACCCGATGAAGGCCTCCGAATCTATATCTCGAGCGCTTGCTGCGAGCCCCCTGGCCGGCTGCCCTGCCGAATCGGCTTGCCTCTGCCTTCTGAGTAGCGTCGGGCCTCCGTGCCCGACGTTCCAGGTGTACCGACCACGTCCACCTATGGTCGCCACGGAGGTGTCGACGGTCGTCGCACGAGTGTCCGCCCGAGACGGAGCTCGATCGCTAGACGGGGCGGCGGTGGCATAACATCAGGGTCGCGATGCGAATCGTAGTCGCCTTTGCTCTTTCCGGTGCGCTGGCATGGACCGCGGCGCCGGTCGCCGCCGAGTCCGCCGCCGACTTGGTCGTGCGCGCGATCGACTACCACGGTGGCGAGCTCTACACATCGACGCGCACGGATCTCCAGCTGTGCTCGAAGTCGGGGTGCTCGAAGCTCGAGGTGACGCAGGATGGCGGCCTTTTCGAATACTGCGCCACGGCGGTGGTCCGCGAGCGTGAGAAGCGGGTCTGCATCGACAACAATGCCACACGCGAGTGGCAAGATGGCATCGGCCTGACCACCGGCGCCGCTCCGGGCTCGGAGGCCGCCATGGCTTTGGACGCTTCGCGTCGCGACTGGGTCTTGCAGCGAGTGTACTTCGTATTTCTGCCGTATCGCCTGGAGGATCCGAGCGTGAATCTCGAGGATCTGGGGCTCGAGAGTTGGGACGGCCGCGAGCTTCGCAGAGTGAAGGTGACGTTCCAGTCAGGTACCAGCACCGACGCCGACGATGAGTTTCTCTACTGGTTCGATCCCGAGACCGCCCGGCTCGAGCTCTTTGCGTACAGCTACGAGCGTAACGACGGCGGCATCCGGTTCCGTAAGCTCACCAATTACCGCCGCGTGGGCGGCATTCTGTTCTTCGATCAGGAGAACTTCGGGGTCAACGGGCCGGGCCTGTCGGTCGATCTGGTTTCGCCACGGTACGCCCGGGACTCCATGCGCCACGTTTCGACCGTCGAGCTGCGCGACCTCGAGGTCGCGCAGCTCGAGTGAGGCGCCGCCTCGGCGCTCGAAGACGATGTAGCCCAAGGGATCGCCGGCGTCGCCGAGCTCGCGTGTGCGCGAGTAGCGACTCTCGAGCGCGGGATGCTCCTGCAGCGCTCGATCTGCGGGCCAGACGCCCCGCTCGGATGCGGCGTTCACGGCCTGTATGACGATGAAGCGAGGCTGGTTCGAGAGGATCCAGTCGGCGAGACGCTCCGGGGAGCGATCGATTGGGGGCATGGTGGCTTCGCGGCAATTCAAGCAGTAGATGTCGAGGACTCGGCCGCCGGCAAGAAACGGGACGAGACCGGTGTCTCCGATCGCAAGAGCCTCGCCTGGGCGCAGGTTCTCTCGGAGGTACATGCCGAGCTCGCGGCGCAAGTCCTCGAGCGGATGAGCGAGCCGGACCGCCCGGCGGACGTCGCCGACGACGGTCGGGGCCGAGAGCGTCCCGAACAGCACCGCCACGATCAGCACGATCGGGCCGGTGAGACCCCTGTGGGCCTGAGGGAGTAGCCTCTCGGCAACGGCCGCAAGGCCAAGAAGCCCGGCGATCACCACCAGCGGCAGCACGGCGAGGAAATGGCGGTCGAGATGGCTCATCACCGGATCGACGCCGAAGAAAGTCGCGAAATAGAGCAGCGGTACTCCGAGCAGCATGATGTGATCACGCCGCCGCCGGCTGTCTCGCCAGCCAAGAGCGAGGCCGGCGAGCGCCAGGGCCAGGAGCGGCCAGGAGAACTCCAGAAACTCGCGGCCGAGATAGAACGGGTCGCTCGAGTAGCCGGCCTTGCAGGCAGCCGAGTTGGGCAGCCAGCGCCCGAAGGTCCAGAGCCGCCAGGCCGTGTAGGGCAGGTAGAGGGCCAGAAAAGGCAGGAGCAGCGTCGGCGTCACTCGAATTCCGGCGGAGCCTCTTCCCGAGCGCTTCGAGTGTCCCCATGTGCCTTGGGCGAATGCGAATGGGAGAAAAGCCGCCAGGACGATCGGGCTCTCCGGGCGGGTGATCGAGGCCGCAAAAAGCGCCAGCGAAGCGACGACAAGCCTGCGGTTCATCGAGGCCGGTTCGCGTGCGCCGAGCAGGGCCCAGGCCGAGAGCACGATCAGAAACTGGCAGACCGTGGTCTCCATTCCGGATACCCCCCAAAACGCCTGGCCTGGGTGAGCCACCATTACGACGACCGCCGCTGTTCCCATGGCGGCACCCGCCGCCGGGTAAAGACGCTTCGCGATCAGGAAGGCCAGCAGGAACGTGCCGGCGGCGGCCGCGGCGCCCATCCCCTTGAGCCAGACCATGGAATCAGTGGCTCCACCGACCCTCATCAAACCCGCGCCCAGCAGCACGAAAAGGAAGTTCGAATAGCCTTCGACCGGCGGCTCGCCCGGGTTCCATGAGATGCCTTGCCCTTCGGCGAGATGGCGGGCGTAGCGCAGCGTGATGTAGGCGTCGTCGGCCGTGTTGGACCACGCCGCCGACAACGACACCGTGAACAGGACCGCGGTGCCAGCAAGCGCTGCGACAATGAGGGCTCGCTTCCAGACTCCGGCCGGGGCCTTCGGCAACATCAAGGCATTGTAGCGAGCCGGGCGAGGTGCTCAGGCCTGGGCGAGCCGGCCGTCGAGACCGAGCTCCTCGGCCGCGCCTTGCATCGCGCCGAGCACGTTCTGGACGTGCTCCCAGAGCTCGAGCGTGCCGCCGAAGCACTCGCGGCTGAAGTCCTCGGTGGCCTCTTCGACTTCCTCGCGGTTCACCCCGCGGGCAAAGGCCTTTTCCTTCCACCGCTTCTTGAGCGACTTGATCTTGACGTCCCGGATGTCCTTCGAGGGACGCACCAGGGTCGATGCGATTGCAAGTCCCGTGACCTCGTCACAGGCGAGGAGCGCGAAGTCGATCGGCCGCGAGCGCTCGACGCCGGTGCCGGCAGTGTTGTGCGACAGGATCGCCTGGACGACGTCCTCGGGACAGCCCGCTTCGCGCAGCATCGGCACGCCTTCGGCCGGGTGCGCCTCCAGCGTCGGGTGGATCTCCCAGTCGTAGTCGTGGAGGAGACCCGCCAGCCGCCAGAGGTCGGGGTCCGCGCCCAGTTTCTCGGCGTAGAGACCCATCGCGGCCTCGACCGCGATCACGTGGCGTCTGAGGCCTTCGGCCTGGACGTTGGAGTGCATGAGGGCAAGGGCTTCGTCTCGGGTCATGGCGCGAGTTTATCGGAGACTTGGGAGACTTCTGAGGTTTCCGGGGCGATAGTGTCGCGCCGGTGCCGCCTCTCCGGGAGCGAAGAGAGGCTCCCTCCGGGGCGCACGCGGCGCTCCTTCAGCTGTCGGGCTACTGCGCGCCCAGCGGCGCCTGGTCCGACTCGACCATCGGCGGCAGCTCCATGTCCAGGTTCTTGACCAGGAAGCCCCAGAGGTCGGTGTACTGCTCGATCCGCATGGTGGTCGGGGTGCCGCCACCATGACCGGCGCGGGTCTCGATTCGAATCATGACCGGTGCGTCGCCCTTGTGGGCGTGCTGGAGCTGGGCCGCGAACTTGAAGCTGTGGCCCGGCACCACCCGGTCGTCGGTGTCGGCGGTGGTGACCAGCGTCGCGGGGTAGGACGCCTCCTCGAGGTTGTGGTACGGCGAATAGGCATAGAGGGCCTTGAACTCTTCCGGGTCGTCGGAGGAGCCGTAGTCGTCGGTCCAGAAGCGGCCCGCGGTGAACTTGTGGAAGCGCAGCATGTCCATGACCCCGACTGCGGGCAGGGCCGCCTGGAAGAGGTCCGGTCGCTGGGTGATCGCCGCGCCGACAAGCAGGCCGCCGTTCGAGCCGCCCTGGATCGCCAGCTTCTCCTTTTTGGTGACCTTGTTGTCGATCAGCCACTCGGCCGCCGCGATGAAATCGTCGAAGACGTTCTGCTTCTGGAGCTTGGTGCCGGCCTTGTGCCACTCCTCGCCGTACTCGCCGCCGCCGCGCAGGTTGGCCATGGCGAAGACGCCGCCCATCTCCATCCAGGCCAAGCGGGTGATCGAAAAACTGGGCCTCATCGGGATGTCGAAGCCGCCGTAGCCGTAGAGAAGCGTCGGGTTGGTGCCGTCGTCCTTGACGCCTTTCTTGTGGGCGAGGAACATGGGTACGCGGGTGCCGTCCTTGGACTCGTAGAAGATCTGGCGCACGGTGAAGTCGGCCGGATCGAAATCGACCTTGGCGGTGTCGAGAAGCTCGCTCGTGCCCGTTTCGAGGTCGTAGCGGTAGACCGAGGTCGGTGTGGTGAAGCTCGAGAAGCTGTAGAAGGTTTCGTTGTCGTCGTGGTCGCCGTAGAAACCGGTGGCGGTGCCGATGCCGGGGAAGTCGACGTTGCGCACGAACTCGCCCGACTCGGCGTGGACCCGGACCGCGGTCTTGGCGTCCTCGAGGAAGCGGGCCAAGAACTGACCGTTGACGAACTCGACCTCGATCAGGGTCGCCTCGCTCTCGGGGATGACCTCGCGCCAGTTCTCGAGCGCCGGGTTCTGGGTGTCGATCGCGATCAGGCGGCGCTTGGGCGCGCCGTTGTTGGTCTGGAAGTAGAAGACCGGGCCGTTCGAGGCGACGAAGGTGTACTCGTGGTCGAAATTGTCGATCAGCTCGACCATGCCGCCGAGGGGCTCGGAGAGGTCGCGGTAGAAGATGCGGTATCGAGCGTCGGTTCCGATCGAGGTATGGAGAATCAGGTACTTGCCGTCCTCGGTGACCTCGGGCCAGAAACCCCAGTCGGGGTGATCGGGGCGAGCGTAGACCATGACGTCGTCGGACTGCGGTGTTCCGATGCGGTGGTAGTAGATCTTCCGGTTCAGGTTGAGCGACTGAAACTCCGCGCCCTCCTCGGGCTTGGCGTAGCGGCCGTAGAAGAAGCCTTTGCCGTCCGGAGTCCAGTCGGCGCCCGAGAATTTGACCCACTTGAGCTCGTCGTCGAGCACCATGCCCGAGTCGACCTCCATCACCCGCCAGGTCTGCCAGTCCGAGCCGGCGTCGCCGATCGCGTAGGCCAGGTACTTGCCCTTGGGGTCGACCGAAGTACTGCGCATGGCCACCGTGCCGTCATCCGACCAGGTGTTTGGGTCGATCAGCACGCGCTCTTCACCCTCGAACGAGTCCTTGACGAACAGGACGTTCTGGTTCTGGAGACCGTTGTTGCGAAATACGAAGTAGCGCCCACCCTGCTGCCAGGGTGTCGAGAGCTTCTCGTAGTCCCAGAGCTCGGTCAGGCGCTGCTTGATGCGCTCGCGCTCGGGGATCTGGTCGAGGTAGCCGAAGGTGACCTTGTTCTGCTTCTCGACCCACTGCGCGACCTCGTCGGACTCGCGAACGTCGTCCTCGAGCCAACGGTAGGGGTCGTGCACCTTGGTGCCGTGGTAGTCGTCGTAGTGCTCGATCCGCTCGGTGGCGGGGTAGGCCATGGCGGCAGTGGTGTCTGCGCCTTCGGCATAGACCGGCTCCGGCGCGTTGAGAACGACCGGCATGAGCAGCACGGGCAGAAAAACGGCACGGCGTGTCTTCTTCATCTGAAAGGTCTCCTGAAAGTGTCTTGAGGTGCCCCGATCGGGCGCGGTGTGAGGCAGGCAGGATCCTACCATCGGGTTTCTCGGTCTATCGGCGGAACGAATCCTGCTTTCGCCAGTGGTCATGGTACGAAAAAGTAGGGCTCGGGGTTTGAGAAAGGCCGCCGCTACACAATCTGATCGGGATGGCGATCCCAGGCCGCGAACAGCCTCTTGACGAACTTCCTCTGCTTGGCTTTGGAGCTCTTGTTCCCCTTGCCGGACGGATAGCCGGCTTCGAGCACCAGAATGGGCCGCCGCGGATAGGCCTCCGCCAACCGATCGAAGTCTCGCCGCACTCTTGTAGGCGGTCGCACCTGGAAGCTCGAATCGAGAGGGTAGTAGGTGACGGATACCCCGTCGGTCAGCGAATTGAGCGCGGTGAGCTCTCTGGCGGTCCCGCCGCTTGAAGACAGCACACTCTCTCGAGCCCGCCGGCGTTCGATTGGCTCCTCGAGCGCCAGGACGCCGCTCTTGCTCGCGTCTCTACCCTCGATGGGATCTCAACCGCGTCTGCTCGACCGCGTCCGGCATCGGGCGCGACTGCGCCATTTGAGTCCACGAACGGAGCAGGCCTATGTTCGCTGGATCCGCCGCTTCATTCTCTTCCACGAGAAACGCCATCCAAAGGAGATGGGAGAGCAGGAGATATCCCTCTTTCTCACTCATCTCGCGGTCGAGAAGAAGGTCGCCGCAGCAACGCAGAATCAGGCTCTCTCCGGGCTGCTGTTTCTGTACCGGGAAGTCCTCGGGCGCGATTTCGGCGAACTCCAAGGCCTGGTTCGTGCGCGACGACCTAAGCGGCTGCCGGTGGTCTTCGATCGCGACGAGATCCGGCGGCTCTTCGCCTGCCTTGATGGCTGCGACCTGCTGATCGTGGGGCTCCTCTATGGAGCGGGGCTGAGGCTGATGGAGTGCTTGCGTCTAAGGATCAAGGATATCGACCTCGGCTACCGCCAGATCACGGTTCGTGGCGGCAAGGGAGACCGCGACCGGATGACACTCCTTCCGGATGTCTCGAGGCGTGGCCTCGAGCGGCATATGGGGGAGGTGAAGCGGCTCCACGCCGAGGACCTCGATGATGGCTTCGGCCGGACCGTGCTGCCGCACGCCCTCGAGCGCAAGTACCCGGGTGCGGCGGTGGACTGGTCTTGGCAATTCGTTTTTCCCGCGGCGCGCCGATCTGTGGAGCCCAGAACGGGGCGGCTCGCTCGCCATCACCGCAGCGCGCATAGCGTTCAGAGGGCCGTGCGCCGAGCCTCGCGATGCGCTCGGCTTTCAAAGCGCGCGACCTGTCACGCTCTGCGGCACTCCTTCGCCACCCACCTCCTCGAAGACGGCTACGATATTCGCACCGTGCAGGAGCTTCTCGGTCACCGCCACGTCCAAACCACCATGATCTACACCCACGTTCTGAACAAGGGTGGCCGCGGGGTCCGAAGTCCGTTCGATCGGCTCTGAGCCGACCCGGTTTGTGTGTTACGTTGGTTGAAACCCGAACACCTAACATGATGCAGACATCTTGCAGCGTTCGACAGCTCGAAATCGTGCTTGCGACCGCCCCGCACGCTTTTCTCGCAACTTCCGCGCGCCACGGATTATGCGAACATCGTGTGCACGATAACCGCCGTGCAGCCAGCCATTTCAGGGGCCATCCAGCCAGGTTGCTGGCGCTCCTTTTCGACCT
>JAAENP010000368.1 GCA_024224155.1 bacterium | reverse complement strand
CGATGCCTACTCGCTCCTTGGGGCTGCGTTCCGTGCAGTCGGGCAGGCACGGCAGGCGGAGATGCGGTATCAAACGGCCCTGAGCATCTGTAATCGAGAGAGCCTGTCGCCTGCCTGTAAGGGTCGGCTTTATATCAAATGGGCGACGCTGCGGAACTTGCAGAACCGACCGAACGACGCTTTGCAGTTGGTGAACCAGGCCACAGACATCTTTGAAGCTGAAAAGGACGAGAAATGGATCGGCCACGCATTGGCCGCGCGGGGAGGAGCCCTTGCCTATGCCCGGCGCTTCTCAGAGGCGGTGGACAGCCTCAGTAGGGTGCTCGGACAGTACTATACGAAGCTGTCGCGCCACGTAAAGCTCTCGGCTTCCAGTAACCTGGCCTATTCGGTGCTCGGGCTCGAGGCCTCGAAGGAACTCGAAGCAGCTCGACGATATCTGCGGCACGCACGCCAACTCGCGGGGCCACGGCTCAGCGTTTCCAAATGCATCCTGTTCTGGGTGGAAGGTAAAGCCAGCATTCAAAGCGGCCGAACCGATGAAGGCGAGCGGCTGTTCAAGAAGGCGCAATTGGGCTTCGACAAGTTCGGCGCGCCCTTCGAGTACGCCCGTGTCGCTCTCGACCGCTCAGCCTTATTGCGTTTTGCCAGGCGATGGCCCGAGCTTCAGGAGCTGGCGGCCGACACCTTTCGGCGTTTCCGTGAGCTCGAGGCCGACGACGAGGCCCTCGCCGCGCTCCGGCTGTGGCTCGACGCTACCCAGGCACGGGAGCTCACCGAAGAGCTGATCGTCGATGTCGGCGAGAAGCTCGAGGAGCGCGCACGGCGACGGCGCCCGCAGCCTCGCCGCCGACGACGCCAAAGAAGGAAGAACCGTCGTTGACTGCCAGACCGCGTCACCCGAGAGGAGCTGCCGTGCACATCTCGACGGCATTCGAGCCGGGCAAGGAGCGCTTGCGAGCATCTATCCTGAGACGCCTGCTCCAGCGCCGGTTCCATGAGCTGCCAGGCTGGATCGACCAGCGCCTGGAACAGGCCAGCCAGCAGGAGCTGGAGAGCTGGGCCGATCGCGTGCTCGACGCCAAGCGTCTCGAAGACGTCTTCATCGCGGCGTAGCAGCCCGTGGCAGAAGGCAAGCCCCGGACCGAGGTCCCCGGCACCTATCTTCCTACCTTCGCCCTGCGGGACTCAAACGCTAAAAGGACGCCAGATCAGCGATCGCTCTCCCGCGCCACCGACGGCTCCTTCATCGGTCGAGGCTCGGAAGGCGCCCACTCTGAAGAGCTGAGCGTCCATCCGTCGTCCTCCGGTTTCCAGATCGTGAACAGGGTTTCGCCTCCCTCCCTCTCGAGGTCCATGGCGGTCTTCTTCGGCAGCATGCCGAACGGTCCGTCAGACTTGCGGTAGGTCATCGACTGCTCCTCTGGCTGGTTTTCCAGTCTCAGTCCATCTGCTTCCTCAGCACGGTCGGGATGTCGTAGTCGTCGACGTTCGACCAGTTGGGGCCGTAGCCGCCGGGATCGTCGGGCTG
>JAAENP010000367.1 GCA_024224155.1 bacterium | reverse complement strand
GTGCGTTGCCCACATGCCTGGTCCATCACCGCTGGACGGCAGCAAAACGCTTCAGGCCTTGTGCCGACTGCCCTCTGGCAGCCGAGAACGTCGAGCTTCGTCAACAAGCCCGCTACTGGGAGAGCATGTTCAAGCGGGCGCGGGAAAGAGAGAAGCGACTCCAGGAGGAAAGCGAGCAGCAGAAGGCACGGATCAAGGAGCTCGAACGGCAGCTCTTCGGTCGCAAGTCGGAGAAGGGCCGCTCGCGTCCTCGGGGCGCGTCCGGGTCGGGTAAAGCGCAAGGCAAACGAGGCCAGAGGCCGGGCCAACCCGGCCCCGGCCGTCGCGATACTTCGCAGCTACCGGTCAAAGAGGAGATTTGTGAGCTCTCTGAGCAGGAATGCCAATGTCCCCAGTGCGGTCTACCGTATGAAGCCGACGCGTCTCTGGGCACCGAGGACTCCGTGCTGATTGAGATCGAGGTTAAGGCCCACAAACGTCGGATCCGGCGCAAGCGTTACCGACCGAAGTGCCAGTGTCCCTTGCCGAGGATCATCACGGCTCCGGGGCCGCCCAAGCTGATTCCCAAGGGCCGTTACGGGACCTCCTTGTGGGTGCAGATCCTGCTCGACAAGTATTGCTTCCTGCGTCCGACCAACCGTTTGCTGGAGGATCTGCGCACGTACGGGGTCGACCTGTCGCCGGGCACGGTCACTGGAGGTCTCAAGAAGCTGTCTCCTGTTTTCGAGCCGATCATGGACGAGATCATCGTCAAGAATCTCGAAGAGAGGCAATGGAATGCCGACGAGACCGGCTGGCGGATGTTTGTCTCGGTTCCAGAGCTGACGCGCCGACTCGAAAATGGCGAGCTGCCGCCCGGTTGTGAGGCTTCCGATCTCAAAGCCGACGGCAAGTGGAAGTTGTGGCTCTTCCAATCTCGTTCGGCAGCGGTCTTCCGGCTCGATCCAACGCGCAAGGCGCGGGTCCCCGAAGGGTACTTCCACAACGTCGAAGGCGGGATTCTGATCGTCGATCGCTATATTGCCTACAAAGTGATGGTGCAGGTCAAGGATGGCCGGATTGTGCTGGCGTTTTGCTGGTCGCACATGCGCCGGGACTTCC
>JAAENP010000366.1 GCA_024224155.1 bacterium | reverse complement strand
TGCGGGCTCGTCTGGCGGCCTCTGAAGCTCCTCGCCGGATCTTCGAGGTGACGAAGGCTGTGGCTTCGGAGGCGGGTTTGGTGGGTATGAAGCGGGTGCTGGATTCGACGCCTTTATATGACGCGGTGGCGACGATGGACACCCTGACGTTGATCCGTTCGGCGGTTCGCTCGCTGCTGAGGGTGGCCGGTGAGAGCCTGGAAAGCGAGCTGCGCGATGTCCTGGCCAGCGGCGATGACTACGCTACGACCGCGAAACCTCAAATCGACTGGGACGACGCCGATGCCCGCGAGGCGTTGATCGACTCGCGGGCCTGCGATGCATTGGCGTGCTTGAGGGTTCTGGAGGGTCGCGAGCTGAGCGCCGAAGTCAAAGAGGCTGCTGAGCTGTTGGCCACAGTCGTGGGCCAAGATCTCGAGGAGGCCGAGGATGGCACGTATCGTATTGCCCGTCGGGTGGCGAAGGATCGGGTGATCTCGACCGTGGATCCGGAGGCTCGGCATGGCCACAAGAGCTCATCGAAGGGCTTCGATGGCTACACGGGCCATCTGTCCATGGATCCCGACAGCGAATTCATCGCGGACACCGCCGTGAGCGCGGCCAACGCAGGTGACGCCAGCGTCGCTGCCGATCTCATTGAGGACCTCGCCGAGAGCAAAGCCCCTGAGGAGGAGCCCGCGTCGTCGGACCTCAGCGGCGCCGGCAACGCCGGCACCGACAGGGAGCCGGAGCCCAGCCTGGCGGATGAGGAAGCTTCTGACCGTCCGAAGGTCTACGGCGATGCGGCTTACGGCACCGGGGAGTTTCTGAACCATCTCGAACAGCAGGGCATCGACTCAGGCTGCAAAACCCAGCCCCCTACCAATCGAGGCAACCTGTTTCCGAAGAGTCACTTCCAGATCGATCTGGACACGGACACCGTGACCTGTCCCGCTGGGCACACCGCCCCCATCCGCCGCAATGCCGCCGGCGAAGGTTTCGCTCGCTTTGCTGGGGCGTGCGCCGATTGTCCGTTGCGGCCCGAGTGCACCGAGTCCTCACGTGGCCGCAGCATCCGAGTGGGACCTCATGAAAGACTGCTAGCTGAAGCTCGCGAGCGGCAGCAGGATCCCGACTGGGCCGCCGACTACCGAGCCACCCGCCCCAAGGTCGAACGTAAGTTCGGCCACCTGATGCGACGCCGACATGGTGGACGTCGGGCACGGGTTCGCGGCCAAGCCAAAGTGGATGCTGATTTCAACCTCCTCGCCGCCGCTCACAACCTAGCACGTCTGGCCGTGCTCGGGATCCAATGGACAAACCTCGGTTGGGTGGCGGAAGCGGCCTAGATTTGGCCGTCGGAACGGCCTGGAGACCGGATTGCGGCCTCTGAGAACCAGATGAGCGTCTTAGAATCGCCAGATTCGACCGAACCGCGCCATGAACCCCGAACAGCGCACCAACCCAGCACGGAGCAACAATCGGAAGCCCGGCGCCGAATCTGTCTCAATGGCAGAGTCGGCTCTCCTAGACAGCCTTTTCACACCAGACTCCTAGAAGACTGGTGTCTTTTGTCGACTCCGTCGCCCCCATCTGTCGGTCGCCATGCGGGAATGACGCCGGCGGAGCTGAAATCAGCCATAGGAGCGAAGGATGAGCCTGGGTCTTGCCGATCGA
>JAAENP010000365.1 GCA_024224155.1 bacterium | reverse complement strand
GGGCGCGGACCGCAGCTCAATCGAGGAGCCGGCGCTTCGAGCGCCGACGGTTTTCTCTTCCTGCACGCCGACACCGTGCTACCGAGCGGCGCCGTCCAATCGGTAGAGACCGCTCTTGCCTCGGGCGCCGTCGGTGGCGGCTTTCAGGTTCGCTTCTCTTCTCCGCGCCCCATCTACAAGCTCGGCTCGCGAATCGTCAACCTGAGGACGCGCTGGTTTCGATCTCCCCTGGGCGATCAGGCTCAGTTCGCGACGCGGGCAGCGTTTCACGAAGTGGGCGGGTATCCCGACTGGCCGATCCTCGAGGACCTCGAGTTCATCCGGTGCCTGAAGCGAAAGGGCAAGATAGCGATTCTGCGGCCACCCGTCACCACCTCAGCCCGCCGGTTCGAGGAACGGGGAATCACCCGAACGATCATCTTCAACTGGCTGATTTTCGCCCTCTACTTCGCCGGCGTCTCGCCCGAGCGGCTCGCCCGCCTGTATCGCGACGTGCGATAGCCGCTCTATGAAAGACCACCCCTTGGGGTGGGCTCGAAGTCGCTTGGAGGGTGGCGCGCCGCCTCGATCCTTGGCTTACCGTCTCTCTTACATGGCGATAGGAAGACTTGCGGCGGGCATGTGCTTGACGTGCTTGTGGCCGCTGACGATGCCTGCGCCGGCGTCAGGCGAGGTCTCGAACGCAATCGCGGACGAAACCGTCGAGCCCCATCGGGCTCGCCGATTTCTCGACGCGCTGACCGTCACGGCAACCCGAACCGAGCACGCAGTCGACGAGGTCCCGGGAACCGTCAGCGTCATCACGCGACGGCAGATCGAGACCCAGGTGATACGAGACGTGCGAGATCTTGTGCGCTACGAGCCCGGCGTCTACATAGAAGGCTCGACCAGCCAGTCGGGACTGGGCGGTCTCAACATCCGTGGTGTCGGAGGCAACCGGGTTCAGACCCGGATCGACGGCGTCCCGATCGCCGAGGAGTTCGAGTTCGGGCACTTCGAGGTACCGCCGTACACCCTCCCTCTAGAGTCCGTCGAGAGGATCGAGATTCTCCGCGGGGCCGCGTCATCCCTGTACGGCAGTGACGCACTGGGCGGCGTCGTCTCGCTCGTGACACGAGATCCGACCGACTACCTCGCCGGCCGGAGCGGCTCCTATCTGGCGCTCCGAACCTCCTGGGATGGGCGCGACGAGAGTGTTTCCGAGGGAGTCACCTGGGCGGGACGGAGCACCGGCTGGCAGGCGTCGATTTCGGTCGACCATTCGACGGGTCACGAGCGAGATAATCAGGGCGACATCGACACAGCCGACTCGTCCCGGACCGCGCCCGATCCCCAGGACCGGAGCGCCTTCGGCCTGCTCGGTAAGCTGGTGCACCAAGGGACCCCTTCGAACGAAATCGAGCTCACGATAGAGGGGCTCGACCGGCGGGTCGAAACCCGGGTTCTCTCCTCGCAGGGCACCACGAACCTGGGAGCGATCTTCGGTTTCGGGCCCGAGGTCACCTATCTCGTCGACAAACCGGCGGTCGATGCCGCCGACGAGCAGCGGCGGTGGCGATTCAGCCTGGAACAGTCTCTTACCGGCAAGCTGGCCGATCATCTGCTCTGGCGCCTGCATACCCAATCGAACCAAACCGAGCAGGACACGAAGGAAATCCGCGTTACCACGCGTGGTGGCGGTCCGTTCGGTGCGCTCAAGACCACCGAGGTCCGCCGCGACGGTCTAATGCGCTTCGAGCAGGACTCCGCAGGCGGCGAGCTCCAGGCCAGACAAGCATTCGGAGGCAGTGGCGCCAACCTCCTGACCCTGGGCTCGACGTTCAGCATCGATCGCTTCGATCAACTCCGCGATCGGCCCGAGACCGATCTTCTGACCGGCGAGCAGCTCCCATCGAGTGACGGTTTGATCTTCCCGACCAAATACTTCCCGGAGAGCCGGGTTCTCGAAGCCGGCTTCTATGCGCAAGCGGAGCTCAGCTTCCTCGACGGCCGGCTCAATCTGACTCCGGGCCTGCGCTACGACCATCTCGACCTGAGCATCGAAGACCAGGACCCGATCTTCCTCTCAGGAAACCGGGGCACACCGCCGCCGGTCGAGCTCAAAGAAGGCGCTCTCTCACCTAAGCTTGGTTTGGTCGCCTCGCTGGGCAACAGAATCACCCTGCACGCGCAGTACGCCCACGGCTTTCGAGCGCCCCCCTATAGCGCCGTCAACAGCGGCTTCACCCACCTGGCCGGCGGTCAAACCCGGTTGCCGAATCCCGAGCTCAGGCCCGAGAGTAGTGACGGCTTCGAGCTGGGCCTGCGCGGCTCGGCACGCCGCACGAGTTTCAGCGTCACGGCGTTCTCAAACAACTACCGGGACTTCATCGAATTGGTGGTCCTGGGACTCAACCCGGCCACGGGCTTGACTGAGTTCCAGCAACAGAATGTGACCCGTGCGCGCATATCGGGCCTGGAGGCGGCGGCCCAGGTCAATTTGGGCAGCCAGTGGGAGCTGCGAACCTCAGCGGCATACATCGAGGGCCAAGACCGCTCCCAGTCGGCTCCTTTGAACTCGATCCATCCGCCCCAGTTCGTGCTCGGTCTTGCTCGCGAGTCGAGCGACAGGAGCTGGCACATGGAGATCGCGGGACGCCTGGTGATGGCAAAACGATCGCAGGATCTCGACCAGCGCGCGTTCCAACAGTTCCCCGCCCCCTCGTACGAAGTTCTGGATTTCTTTGCCGGCTGGAAGCTGACCGAGTCCGTGGTCGTCGACGCCGGTCTCTTGAACCTCTTGGATGAAACCTACTGGTCGTGGGCCGAGGCCCTTGGCCAGAGGGGAAGCTCGCCTTCACTGAATCGACACACGGAAGCTGGCAGGACGGCGGCGGTCTCACTGCGCTATCGCCGATAGCGCAGGCAAGCGCCACTAGCCAACCCGTGGGAAAGGAGATCTGAAAGATGACCAGAAACAATTCAAGGTGGCTGATGCAGTCGGCCGGACTGGTTCTTCTCATGCTGGTCACCGCCTGTGGCGGAGGCCCTTCGGACATGAGCGCCGACGCCAAAGCCGGCGAAGAGGTATTCACACGCAACTGCACCGCGTGCCACACCGTTGGCCAGGGCAAGCGGATCGGACCCGATCTCGCGGGCAGTACTGAAAGGCGCGACCACGACTGGCTCGTGCGCTGGCTCGACGACCCGATCGGCATGGGCCAAAACGACCCCCTGGGCCAGCAACTACTCGCCGAGTGGGGCAACATCCCGATGTCCGACTCCAACCTGGATCCCCAAGAGATCGACCAGGTCATTGCCTACATCGAATGGGCAAATGCCCAGGGCGGCGCTGAGATCGTCGAAGAGCCGCCGATGGAGCTCGACGAAGAGCAGTTTGCTCATGCCAAGCAGGTCTACTTCGATCGCTGCGCCGGTTGCCACGGCACGCTGCGCGCCGGCGCTACCGGCCCCAATATCCAGCCGGCACGCACCCAAGAGATCGGCACGACGGCGATCAAGGCGACGCTCATGAACGGTCTTCCCGGCGGCATGCCGCCTTGGGGCCGGATGGGCATCCTCTCCGAGGAAGAGATCGCGATGATGGCGAGCTATGTCCAACGGGAGCCACCGATACCGCCGCAGCTGCCGCTCGAAGAGATTCGGGAGAGCTGGGAGGTCTTGGTTCCAGTCGCCGAGCGGCCAGCCAAACCCCAGACCGAGCGCGACTGGGAGAACTATTTCGGGGTCATCCTGCGGGACGCTGGTCAGGTGGCGATCATCGACGGCGACACGAAGGAGAAGCTGGCCATCGTCGAGACCGGCTTCGCGGTCCACATTCTCCGCTCCTCCTCGACCGGTCGCTACTTCTATGCCATCGGCCGCGACGGCAAGGTCTCGATGATCGACCTGTGGACCGAGACACCGAGCCTGGTGGCCCAGGTCCAAGGTTGCTTCGACGCCCGCAGCGTCGACGCGAGCAAGTACAAGGGCTACGAGGACCAGCTGGTCATTGAAGGCTGCTACTGGCCACCTCAGTACGTCATCCTCGACGGTCAGACCCTCGAGCCGCTCAAGGTCGAGAGCGTGCTGACGCCTACCTACGACACCAACGAGCCGCTGGACGAAGTCCGGGTGGCGTCGATCGTCGCCTCGCATTTCGACCCACTCTGGGTCGTGAGTCTCAAGGAGTCCGGCCACGTCGGCCTGGTCGACTACTCGAAGCCCGATTTCCCGATGATCGCCAAGATTCCCTCGGAGCGCTTCCTCCACGACGGCGGCTTCGACCACGACGGAAGGTATTTCATGGTGGCGGCGAACATGCGTGACCAGATCGTGGTGGTCG